>DATCMN010000569.1:0-8115 GCA_036563405.1 Naasia sp.
TCGCCGTGGAGACCGCGCAGGTCCGGCCCGACGAGCGGCCGCCGGCGAACCCTGCCTGAGCTGGCACGTCCCTACCGTTCAGCGGACTGTGCGCTGTTCCCGGCCGGGAACGGGCAGGACTACAGCGGGCTGCCCGTCGCGCCACTCGGCGATACGCGCCGCCACCCATCGCGCCCGCCGGACCGCCCACCGCAGCGGCGTCCCGACTGCGGCGGCCGCGTAGCCGGACAGGGTCCTGTCGTAGGGGCCGAGAGCCCGCTTCCGATCCCATGCGCGGCGGAGGGACCCGCCGAACTGGCCGCGGAACTGCGGGCGCAGGGGGAACGCGCCGGTCTCGCGGCGCAGGGCGGCCGCCTCGATCGCGGGCAGCCAGGTCTCGTCCGCCGGGGCGTGGAAGTAGTTGTCGTTCAGCCACGCCGGGTGCGGATGCCGGAACCGGCCCGCGATGAACTGCTCCGAGTCCGCCTGCACGCCGCTGCCCACGAACACGGTGTTGATGAGCTTTGCGTCCACGCCGAAGTCGTCCAGCGCAAGCACCGGCACACCGCGCGCCATGGCCTCGAGTGCCGCGGTCGAGCTCACGGTGACCAGGGCTGCTGCCCGATCGAGCGCATCCGATATCGCGCCGGTCGCCACCACCAGGTTCGCCGGCACGGAGGCGCGCTGGGCGAGCAGGCCGTCGAGCGGGTGCGACTCGGGGTGGGTCTGCGGCTCCCCCGCCCGGCCGCGGATCTTCACGACGACTCGCCGGTCCGGGTTCTCGATCGCCACATCGATGAGGCGGTCCACCAGCCACTCCCGCTGCGCCGGCTCCCGCGGCACCTTCGCCTGCGGCGCGAAGACGATGTCGGTGCCCGCGCTGGCCGCGATCGGCCGTCCGCCGAGGAACGGCAGCGTGGTGAGCGCGAAGTCCTGCTCCAGGCCCAGCTTCTCGGTCAGCGCCCCGAAGGTGCGCACCTCGCGCTTGCTGTGCAGCAGGAAGACATCCACCTGCGACCTGTAGTAGACGGCGAGCATGGTCTCCGGGATGGACAGCCCCGGCATACCGCTGACGAGGACCGGGCGACGAGCGGCGGCAGCCACGATGGTGCGCACAAGCACCCGGATCGCCGGCCCCCTGACCGAGAGCAGCACCACTGTCGGCTCGGCGGCGGCGACGAGGGTCGAGATCTCGGTGAGGTCCAGCACTTGCGGGCGGTCGAACTCGAACCGCGTGCCTCGGAGCGCCGCGTCCAACTGCGGCTCACTCGGCAGAGCGGGCGTGCGGAGCAGCACCAGCTCCCGCTCCCACGACTCCGGCATCCGCTCGAGGGTGGCGGCGCCCCACTTCACGTAGGAGTCGGAGTCCGCGATGCCGAGGACCTTCACGCGACGACCCGGCGCAGCTTGGCGAGCGGCGCCAGCTCCCCCGGCATGATCCGCTTCACGCCGTCGCCCAGCGCGGCCGAGATGGTCCGGATGCCCCGGATGAGTCGGCCGAACTCGTCAGGCTCGAGCGACGCGGAGTGGTCCGAGCCCCACATGCTGCGGTCGAGGGTGATGTGCCGCTCGACGACTGTTGCGCCGAGGCCGACTGCGGCGAGGCTGATGTCGGAGCCCGGCTCGTGCCCGGAGTAGCCGACGGGGATCCCCGGGTAGCGGGCGGCGAGGGTCGGGATCATCCGGAGGTTCGCCTCGTCGGCCGGCAGCGGGTAGGTGGAAGTGGCGTGCAGGAGGATCAGCCGGTCCGGGTCGAACTGCTCGACGGCGGCGTCGATCTGCTCGATCGTCGACATGCCGGTGGAGAGAATCACCGGCTTGCCCGTGGCCGCTATCGCCCTCAGCAGTCCGAGGTCCGTGACGGACGCCGACGCCACCTTGTGGGCGACGACGTTGAGGTCCTCGAGGAAGTCGACGGACAGCTCGTCCCACGGGGAGGCGAACCAGTCGAGCCCGCGCAGCGTCGCGTGGTCGCCGATCTCGATGTACTGGTCGCGGTCGAACTCCACCCGGTACCGGTACTCGAGGTAGCTCATGGTGCCCCACGGGGTCGATCGCGGGACGGCCTTCATGTCCTCGGGTGTGGAGATGTCGGGGGTGCGCTTCTGGAACTTGACCGCCTGCGCGCCGGCGTGCGCCGCAGCGTCGATGAGCTTCTTCGCGAGCGTGACGTCGCCGTTGTGGTTGAGGCCGATCTCGGCGATGACGTAGACCGGACGGTCGGCTCCTACCGTGCGTGCACCGATGCGGATCATGGCAGCTCCCTCTTCTGATGGGTGGGCACGCGGGCGGAGAGCACCGCGTCGGACAGTTCGCGGACGGCGCCGTCGCCGCCGCGGCGGCGGAGGATCAGCCGGGCCGCGGCACGCACCTCCGGGTGCGCGTCGGCGACCGCGACGGGCCAGCCGACCGCGCGGAGGCACTCGAGATCGTTGACGTCGTTGCCCAGGTAGGCGATGCGGCTCAGGGGAACGTCGATGGAGTCCGCCCATGCCTGCAGCGCGGGGAGCTTGTCGTCGACGCCCTGCAGGACGGCGACGCGCAGCTTCGCCGCGCGTGACGAGACCACCGGGTTCTGCTCCTTGGACAGGATCAGGAAAGGCACACCGTTGCGCCTCAAGCGCTCGACGCCCATGCCGTCCGATCGGTTCACGGTGACCGCTTCCCGGCCGTCGAAGGTCAGCGACACCCTGTCGTCGGTGTGCACGCCGTCGAAGTCCGTCACCACCGCGTCGACGTCGACGACGTGCGGGCGATGGTGCAGCGGAGCCGACGCGCGGGCGAGCTCCAGGTCGTCGGCCGTGTCGATCTCGATCCCCGACAGCTCGGCGACCGGCACGATGCCGACGCGCCCGAAGAACCGGAATCCGGCGGCGCGGAAGCCGTCGGTGCGGAACGCGTAGAACGCGCCAGTCTCCAGGAACTCGGGCTCCCGCTCCTGACGGCGGAGCCGGCGGGTGGCGTCGTGGTTGACGCCGATCGCCTGCCCGTCGGCGTCGGTGCGCCACAGGAAGCCGTGGCTGGACCGGGCGGCGAACACGGAGTCGAACCGGCCCGTGCGGATCAGCTCGACCGCGTGCTCGAGGTCTGCGGGCGAGATGAAGGGCGAGGTCGCCTGCACGAAGACGACGATGTCCGGCTGCTCGGGGAGCGCATCGAGAGCATGCAGGACGGCGGACTCGGAACTGGCCTCGTCGCCGGAGAGGCTCGCCGGTCGCCGGACGATGCGGGCGCCTTCCGCGACCGCAGCCGCCGCGATGCCGTCGTCGTCGGTGCTCACCAGCACTGTGCCGATGCTCGAGGCGGCCCGCGCGGCCGCCACAGCGCGAGCGATGAGCGGAACGCCCCCGACCCTGGCGATGTTCTTCCCGGGCAGCCCCTTCGAGCCGCCGCGGGCGGGGATGACGCACACCACGAGTGGTGGGGCCTCCCCCGAGTCCCTCTGCTCCATGCTCGGACGCTAAGGAGGATGCGCGAATGCCCGATGGCGCGCGCGTGAACCGGAGGAGTCGGCGCGGGGACCAGGTCGAGTCGGAGCGGGGGTCAGAGCCGGCGCGGCGATCGGTGCCGCCCTTGGCCGACCCCGGTCCACCCTTGCCCGACCGCGGTCCGCCCTGGCACAGTGTCGCCACCCGACAACCGCCTGGCGAAGGAGCCCGATGAGCTGGTTGGACGCACTCTCCGGAGCCGAACGCGCACTCTTCCTGCCGCGATTCCTGCCCCGGCGGTTCACGCGCGGCGAGACCATCGTCTTCCAGGGCGACGACAGCATCAGCGTCGGCGTGATCGACACGGGCCACGCCGCCGTCAAGCGGGCGACGCCGCACGGCGAGGCGGTCACCACGACCATCCTCGGTCCGGGTGCCAGCTTCGGCGAGATCGCGGAGATCACCCGCCGCGGAAGGACCGCCACCCTGGTCGCGCTCGACGATGTCGCCGTGCGCGTCCTACCCGGAGGGGTGTTCGCCGAGATGCGACAGCGGATTCCCGAGATCGACCGTGCGCTGCTGCTCGCCTTGGCGGAGCGCCTCGACGACCTGAGTGCCCGCCTGGCGGAAGCCGCCTACGAGACTGTGCAGCGGCGGACCGAGCGGCGCCTGGTCGAGCTGGCGCACACCTTCGGCGCCGGGGCGACATCGGCTTCCATCCCGCTGACGCAGGAGGACCTGGCGGGACTCGTGGGCACCACTCGGCCGACGATCAACCAAGTGCTCGGCACGCTCGGTGACGCTGGGTTGGTGAGCGTTGCGCGCGGTCGGGTCGACGTGCCCGACATCGCCGCGCTCACCCGTCACGTTCGCTGATCGGGTCCGGTCGCAACTCTTCCGCGCGAAGCCCCTCCGTCTGCCGGCCTGCCCCTCCGTTGTTAGTGCGACCGGCCGCGCCGGAACTGAGAGGGGCTCAACCGGCCAGCTAGCATCGCCGCCAGGGTCGGCATTCAGCCGGCCGGCTGATGGGGAGGCTCACATGCGACGTGGCGGCGGAATCAGCATTCTCGGCGTCATCTACCTCCTGATCGGCGTGGTCGTCGCGGGCTTCCGCGGCTACCTCGTCGGATGGAACATCGTCGGCAACGTCATCGAAGGGCTGCTCGCGATCCTCGTGTGGCCCGTCGTCCTGATCGGCGTCGACCTGCACGCTCTGTTCCCCTGATCCGCCACCGGGAGGGGCTCGGAGCGGTAGACGGCGCCGAGCGCCGGAGCCCCGCCGCCGGCGGCCCGACGGCGATCGGTTGCCGGGAGCGCGCGCCGGATGGGACCCTGTCCTCCCGAACCCGGAGGGACTCATGAACTGGCTGCAGGACCTACCCGAGCAGGAGCGTGCTCTGTTCGAGGCGCGCTTCCTCCCCCGCAGGTTCAGGCGCGGCGAGACGCTCGTGTTCCAAGGCGACGACAGCTTCAGCGTCGGAGTCATCGACGCCGGCCATGTATCGGTCAACGTCGCGACCCCGCACGGCGAGCGGGTGACGGTCACCGCGCTCGGACCGGGCGGGACGTTCGGCGAGATCGCCCAGATCACCCGTCAGGGCAGGACAGCGACCCTCATCGCGCTCGACGACGTGAAGGTGCGCATCCTCCCCGGCGCGGTGTTCGAGGAGATGCGGCAGCGCATCCCCGCCATCGACCGCGCGCTGCTTCTCGCGCTCGCGGCCCGGGTGGACGACCTGAGCGCACGACTTGCCGAGGCCGCCTACGAGACGGTGCAGCGGCGCTGCGAACGGCGGCTCGTGGAACTGTCCGAGCTGTTCCTCTCCGGCGACAGGGTGTCGGCCGGGATCCCGCTCACCCAGTCCGACCTCGCCGGCGTGGTGGGCGCAACCCGGCCGACGATCAACCAGGTGCTGGGCGCCCTCGTCGATGAGGGACTGGTCGAAGTGAGCCGTGGACGGATCGACGTGCCGAACGTGGAGGCGCTGCGCCGGCACGCCCGCTGACGCGACCCGTCCGACGCTGTGTCGGCTGTCCGTCTTCCGGGAGCGCCCTGCGCGGAGTGGGGCCGAGCGGGCGAGCGGACTAGGGCCGCGGATCCCGGGCTTCGTCGGCTCCATCGGCCGAGGAGGCGACGAGGGCGGACACCGGGCGAGGGCGGGAAGGAGGAGTGAGCGCGACCAGCACAGCCCACACGACGACCGCGATCGCCCAGAGCTGCGACTCGGTGGCGCCGCCGCGCTCCGGGTAGGCGAGCATGGCGACCCCGATCAGGGCGGCCGAGAGAGCAGTGCAGCTGCGGAGAAGAGGGCGGGCCTGCGGGAACAGCGCGAGCACGACCGCCGAAGCGGCGAGCGCTCCCCCGGCGGCGGCCTGCACCGGCCAGTGGTCGATGCCGTTGGTGATGTACGGCTCATGCGCGCTGCGCGACACCGCGAGACAGCTCAGGACGTAGGGCGTCCAGAGCGCGACGCCGACCGCTGCGAGGGCCCCGAACCGCCAGTGCGGCCGCCGCAGGGCCGGTCGGAGCCTGTGGCGCGGACGCGCCAGCAGCCGGGCGAAGAGGACTGCGGAGGCGGCGACGGGAAGCGCCACCCACAGGGGTTCGAGAGCGGAACCGGCGGCCGCGCCGAGCGCGAGCGCCCCGGCGGACAGCACGAGTTGAACGAGAGCCGGCAGCGATTCGTGCGGCCGGGCGGCGATCCACGCGTATGCGCCCGCCAGCTGGAAGGTGAACAGGGCACCCCAGCTGACGTCGAGCGACACCGGCCAGGTGTAGCGGGGATCCGAGGTGCCGATCAATGTGCCGAGGTCGATCAGTCCCATCATGACGACCGCGGCGAACACCGCCAGGAGGGCGGCGAGGATGCGCGGGCCCAGATGCCGCGGGCGCCGGGGCCGGAGGGGGGCTCCCGGCTCCTGGCCGGCAGGCGTCCGGGTTCCGGGAGACCGCTCCATCGCCATGGTCTCAGTGTGCCGTCCCCGAGCGCCGGTGTCCGGAGGGGCGCCCGCCGTGCAAGGACGGTGCAACCAGGGCTACTGGGCGGGGTCGTCGAAGCGAGCGCGGACCCCGGCTGCCTGCTCGGAGGTGAGGATCCAGCGGGTCTCGTCCGCCGGCAGGGTGCCGTACTGCTCGCGGAGGTGGTCGCGGATCCGCTTCTGGTCGACGCCGAGCTCCCGGGAGAGATCGGCCGGGGTGATGTGACCGGCGGTCTCGCGCTCGGCGCTGCGGCGGGCGACGACGTCCGCGCCGAAGAGTCCGGGGCGGCGCTCGGAGGTCACCGACGCTCCGCCGTCGATCACGATCACCTGCCCCGTGATGTAGGAGGCGCCCGGGCTGGCGAGCCACGCGACTGCCGAGGCGATCTCGTCGGGGCTGCCGCTGCGGCCCGCGGGCACGAGGTCGCCCTCGAGCTTCTCGGTGTCGAGCTGGGACGCCGTCGCAATCCAGCCCGGTGCTATCGCGTTCGCGGTGACGCCGTGCTCCGCCTCATCGACGGCGAGAGCCTTCGTGAGGCCGACCATGCCGGCTTTGGTGGCTGAGTAGACGACATCGCCGCGCAGCGCGGTGACCGGACCGGAGTCGCTCGACATGTTGATCACGCGCCCCCAGCCGCGGCGGCGCATGCCAGGGATCAGGGCGCGAGTGACCAGGAAGGCGCTCGTCAGGTTCATGGCGAGCCCGCGGGCCCAGTCCTCGGTGGACATGGTGATGTCGCCGGACGCCATGCCCGCCTCGTCGGAGATGGCGATCATGCCGGCGTTGTTGACCACGATGTCCGGCACGAGGCCTGCAGCCTCCAGTCCGGCGGTCAGGCGGGCGACGCCCTCCTCCGTCTCCAGGCGGACCGCGAAGCCATGGGCGGCGATGCCCTCCGCCTCCAGTTCGGCGACGCGGTCCAGGATGCGGTCGGTGGTGGAGGTGATGGCGACTGTCGCGCCGAGCCGGCCGAGAGCACGGGCGGACGCGAAGCCGATCCCCTCCGGGCTGCCGGCGCCCGTGACGAGCGCGGTGCGGCCGGTGAGGTCGAGGGACGACGGGAGTGCGGGCATGCAGTCGACGCTAGCGGGCATCCGGGGGCGCGGTGGGAGGACCGAGCCGCCCGGATCAGTGCAGGCCGACGCCCCTCGGCTCCCACAGCTGGATCTGGTTGCCCTCGGGATCGAGGAGGGAGGCGAAGACGCCGTTCGGGTACTCCTCGCCATCCCGCTCGACGGGGATGCCGGAACGCTCCAGCTCGTCGCACAGCGCCTGGAGATCGTCCACGCGGAAGTTGATCCACAGCTTCGAACCCGGCGTGAAGAAGGGCGACCCGGCCGGCATCGGCGCGAACACCGTCGCGCCGGCCGCCTGCGTCCACACCTCGCCGCCGTAGTCGGTGGGCGGTGCCGGCACTCCGAGATGCTCGGCGTACCAGGCGCTCAACGCCTCCGGGTCCTTCGCGGGGAAGAAGACCCCACCGATGCCTGTCACGTGGCTCATTCGTATCCCGCCTGCATGTACCCGATGATGTCGAATTCGGGAGCTCCGGTCGAGGTGCTTCCGTCCGGGAGGCTGCGGCGCTCACCGATCCGGGCGACGAACGGGTCGCTGCCGTCCTGCTCCGTGGTGCCGATCAGGTTGAGTGCCTGGTCGAGCCCGCTGCCCGGCTCGCGTGGGTTCGCGACGATGCCCTCGCAGGCGTCCTGGGCACCGGCGGAGCCCACC
>DATCMN010000570.1:0-1801 GCA_036563405.1 Naasia sp.
CATCGTGCTGCGGCTGGATGCGGGACCGCTGTCGGCGCTGCTGCTCGGCGACCTGGGTGAGGATGCGCAGCGGGCCCTCCTGCGCACGGGGCCGGACGCCGTGGATGTGGTGAAGGTCGCCCATCACGGTTCGGCCGACCAGAGCGCCGCGTTGTACGAGCGGCTGGGCGCCCGGGTGGCCCTGGTGTCCTGCGGGGCCGGCAACGACTACGGCCACCCCGCGCCGCGCGCGCTCGCGATCCTCGCCACGACGGGCGCGACGGTGCTGCGCACCGACAGGCAGGGCACGCTCGCCGTCGCGCCGGACGGCGAGCAGGTGCGGGTGTGGTCGGAGCGGGCGCCCGGGGAGAGCCCGCCCGGCGGCGGCGGGACGAAGGGGCGGGAGCAGTCGGGGGTCGCGGTTAAGGTGGAGGGGTGGCACGGGCAGCAGCGCAGGCGAAGGCGGTGGCCCTCTCCTGGAACCAGGTGCGGCCCGCCCCGGTGGTCCTCGTCTCCGGTCCGGAGACCCTGCTGGCCGACCGCGCCGGACGACGGCTCCGCGACATCCTCACGACGGAGGATCCGAGCCTCGAGGTGACCGACCTCGACGCGTCCGACTACGCGCGCGGCGAGCTGATCAGCCTCGCCAGCCCCTCCCTGTTCGGCGAGCCGCGGCTGATCCGGGTCGCCTCCGTCGAGAAGTGCAGCGACGCGTTCCTCGCCGACGCCCTCACCTACCTGGAGCACCCGGCCGACGACGCCTACGTCCTCCTCCGGCACGGGGGCGGTGTGCGTGGCAAGAAGCTGCTCGACGCCATCCGGGCCGGCACCGGCGGGGCCATCGAGGTCGCCTGCCCCGAGCTGAAGAAGGACTCCGACAAGTACGACTTCGCGGTCGCCGAGTTCCGGACCGCCAACCGGCGGATCACCCCGGGGGCGCTGCGCGCCGTGCTTGCAGCGTTCAGCGACGACCTGTCCGAGCTCGCCACAGCCTGCTCGCAGCTCCTCGCGGACTCCAGTGATGAGATCACCGAGGCTGTCGTCGACAAGTACTACGGCGGACGCGTCGAGACGAACGCCTTCAAGGTGGCCGACGCCGCGATCGCCGGACGGTCGGGGGACGCTCTCGCGCTGCTCCGGCACGCCCTGGCGAGCGGCGCGGACCCCGTCCCGATGGTCGCCGCGTTCGCCGCCAAGCTGCGGACGATGGCGAAGGTGATGGGGGTGCGCGGCGGATCCGGACAGGTCGCGTCCTCCCTCGGCATCGCCCCCTGGCAGGTCGACCGGGCGCGACGCGATCTCGAGGGCTGGAGTGAGAACGGGCTCGGCGCGTGCTTCGAGCTGCTCGCCGACACTGACGAGCGCGTCAAGGGCGCGGGCCGGGACCCGCTCTACGCCCTCGAGCGCATGGTGCGGGGCATCTCCAACCGCGGCACCCTCTGAACCTCGGCACCGCGGGGGCGCCGGCTCAGCGGGCGCGCGTCAGCAGTCGCACACGGCGAGCGAGCTCGGTGCGGCGAGCGGGTCGGGGGTGCGCCGGTCCCGGCCGGCGTCGGTCTCCACCTGAAGCCCCTCGCGTGCCCAGTACTCGAAGCCGCCGATGAGCTCCCTCACCGGGTAGCCGAGCTCGGCGAAGGCGAGCGCGGCCTTCGTCGCCGCATTGCAGCCGGGGCCCCAGCAGTAGACGACGACCGGTGTGCCGGCGGGGACGCGGTCGGCCGCCTCCTCCCGGATCGTCGCACGCGGGAAGTGGATCGCGCCCGGGATCCGCCCCTGTGCCCAGGCGGCGTCGCCGCGCACATCGAGGAGGACGAACCCGGGC
>DATCMN010000571.1:0-7630 GCA_036563405.1 Naasia sp.
CGCCGAGGATCGCGAGCGGGGTCGGCACTTCGCCGAACGCGATCAGTGCCATCACGATCGCGATCGGCGGAACGATGTAGGTCGTCAGCCCGAGCCGGCCCGCGGGCATCCGCTGCAAAGCCCAGGCCCAGGTCGTGAAGCCGATCGCGGTGGGCACGAGGCCGAGGTAGAGCGCGCCGAGGAGCGCCGACGGCGGCGCGACGACGGCCTCCCGGAGCAGAGCGGGCGCGAACGGGAGGCAGGCGACAGCGCCGATCGCCGCGCCGAGGAAGGTGACCTGCATCGCCGGGAGCCGGCCGAGCAGTGGCTTCTGGCAGAGCACCCCGACGGTGTAGACGAGGGCTGCGAGCAGCGCCGCGAGCACGCCGATCGTGTCGCCGAGGCCCCGGGCGCCGCTCGAGAATCCGATGAGGAGGACCCCGGCGAAGGAGATCCCGGCGCCCACGACGATCCAGCGGTGCAGCTTCTCCTTCAGCACGAGCGCCGCGCTCAGCGCCAGCAGGATCGGGCTGATGTTGACCACCATCGACGTCGTGCCTGCGTCGAGGGTGAGCTCCGCGAAGTTGAGGGCCACGTTGTAGCAGCCGAACCAGAGGCCCCCGTAGCCGGCGAGGAGCAGCCACTCCCGGCCGGTCGGCCGAACCCAGCGGCGGCCGATCGTGAAGAGGCCGAGCGCCAGGGTGCCGACGAGGAGGCGCGCAAGAGCCAGAGCCCCGGGCGACATCGCGGTGCCCACACCGCGGATCACGACGAACGCGCTCGCCCAGGCGAGGAGGGTCACCGCGATCGCCAGGGGCAGGGCGAAGGACCGCGCGTGCCGCTCCCCCGCCGTCCGCGGGACGGGTTCGATGCGGGGCGCGGTGCTCACCGCTACACGCTAGTTCCCGCCCCCGACGACGCACCGGCGGCATTCGGACCCGGCATCGACGGGACGGAGGTTGGCAGAAACGGGTCGCCACCGCCAGGCCCGACCCCTCGGAGGGCGCGGAATGCGAATATGGCGGCGTGCACATCGACTTCGGCAGTTCGAAGCGCTCCACGCTCGGCATCGAGTGGGAGCTCGCGCTCGTCGACCACGCCAGCGGCGATCTCGCCCCCGCTGCGCCCGAGATCCTCGAGAGCCTGGACCTCACCGACGACGAGGGCTTCTCGCGCATCACCACCGAGCTGCTCACCAACACGGTCGAGGTGATCACCGGCGTGCACTCGACGGTCGCGGACGCTGTGCACGACCTGGAGCACACCATCGACCAGGTCCGCGACGCGGCGGAGCCGCTCGGCGTCGACCTGATGTGCGCAGGCACGCACCCGTTCGCGCAGTGGACCCAGCAGCGGGTGACCGAGAAGGAGCGCTACGCCACCCTCATCGACCGCACCCAGTGGTGGGGCCGCCAGATGCTGATCTGGGGTGTGCACATGCACGTCGGCATCGAGGACAAGCGCAAGGTCCTGCCCATCGTCAACGGCCTGCTCCCCTACTACCCGCACCTGCAGGCGCTGAGCGCCTCCAGCCCGTTCTGGGCCGGCGAGGCGACAGGCTACGCCTCCAGCCGCGCCCTGATGTTCCAGCAGCTGCCCACAGCCGGCCTCCCCCCGCAGTTCGAGACGTGGGCGGAGTACGAGGAGATGGTCGCCGACATGCTTCACATCGGCGTGATCGACGAGGTCGACGAGCTGCGCTGGGACATCCGGCCCTCGCCGAAGTGGGGAACCGTGGAGACGCGGGCCTGCGACGGGCTCTCCAGCGTGCAGGAGGTGCGGGCGATGGCCGCGCTCGTTCAGTGCCTCGTCGAGGACCTGTCCGAGTCGCTCGACCGAGGCGTCGTCCCGCCGTCGATGCAGTCGTGGTTCGTGCGCGAGAACAAGTGGCGCGCCGCCCGCTACGGCATGGAGGCGATCATCGTGCAGAACGCCGCCGGCGACGAGCGGCTCGTCGGCGAGGACGTCCTCGACCTGCTCACCCGCCTCGACCCGGTAGCCGAGCGCCTAGGCTGCCAGGAGGAGCTGCACGAGATCGAGGTGATCCTCGACCGCGGGGCCAGCTACGAGCGCCAGCTCAGCGTCTCTGCTCGGAACGGCGGCAGCCTCAAGGCGGTCGTCGCCGCCCTCGTCGCCGAGCTGCGGGACGGCATTCCGCCCGCCGAGCGCCCCTAGCCCCCTCACCGACGTGACGGATACGGCGCCGCGTGCCCCGGATATCGAGCACGCGGCGCCGTATCGGCCACATCAGGCGGAGGCGCGCTCCGGGGTCGACGCGGCGCCGCCCGTCTTGTCCCGCCAGGCCAGGAGCTTCTTCACGGCGGTCATGTCGTAGTCCGGGCCGCTCTCCCCGATGGTGAAGAGCCGCACCCCTCGCTCGTACCGCGCGTCGAGGTCCGCCTCGTCGACGCGGTGGCTGACACCTGTCGAGATCTCGATCTCGGACACGTCCCGGCCGACCGTCTCCGCGTGGCCGCCGAGGATCGCGAGCTTCCGCTCGAGCGTCTCCACATCCGAGAAGCTGTGCCAGATGTCGGCGTGCTCGGCGACGATGCGCAGCGTCTTCTTCTCGCCGCCGCCGCCGATCAGGATCGGGATGTCCCGCACCGGTGCCGGGTTCAGCTTCGTCCACCGGTCCCGGATGATCGGCAGGTCGCGGGCGAGCGCGTCCAGGCGCTGGCCGGCCGTGCCGAACTCGTAGCCGTACTCGTCGTAGTCGTGCTGGAACCACCCGGAGCCGGTGCCGAAGACCAGGCGGCCGCCGCTGATCTGGTCGACGGTGCGGGCCATGTCGGCCTGCAGGTTCGGGTTCCGGTAGCTGTTGCAGTTCACCAGCGGGCCGAGCTCGACCCGGCTGGTCTGCTCGGCCCAGGCGGCGAGCAGCGTCCAGCTCTCGAAGTGCAGCCCGCCCCTGTCGCCGTTCAGCGGGAAGAAGTGGTCCCAGTTGAAGACGATGTCGACGCCGAGGTCCTCGGCCTCCCGGACGGCGTCCCGGAGGCGGGCGTACTCGGCGTGCTCGGGAGCGAGCTGAAGCCCCACTCGGATCGGACGGTCGGTTGCGGCGAAGGCGTCGATACTCACCCGATCGAGCCTAAGTCGCCTTCGACGGTGGTCCGCGCGGCGGGGGCTACGCTCGACCCGTGATCGATCCCGTCGTCTCCGGGGACTGGCTGCTGGAGCATCGGGATGAGGTGGTGGTCGCCGACTCGCGCTGGTACCTGGACGGCAGGTCCGGCCGCGACGCCTCCGCAGCGGGCCACCTGCCCGGCGCCGTGTTCGTCGATCTCGACACCGCACTGGCCGCGCACGCCAGCGCGCAGGCGGGGCGGCATCCGCTGCCGCCGGCCGAGGAGTTCGCCGCCGCGATGTCCGCGCTCGGCATCGGGGAGACCGACACCGTGGTCGCCTACGACGACGAGGGCGGGGTGATCGCCGCCCGGCTGGTCTGGATGCTCCGGGCCGTCGGCGTCGGCGCGGCGTTCCTCGACGGCGGCATCGCAGCCTGGCCCGGCGCGCTCGACCGGAAGCCGGTGCACCGTCCGCCCGCCTCCTTCCCCGCCCGCGCCTGGCCGGCGGAGCTGATCGCGTCAGCCGACGACCTGGACGGCGACGCGGTGGTCGTCGATGCGCGCAACCGCGAGCGCTTCACCGGCGACTTCGAGCCGGTGGAGCAGATCGCGGGTCACGTGCCGGGTGCGGTCAACGTGCCCTGCCGCGAGAACCTCGGTTCCGACGGGCGGCTCCTCGACCGGTACGAGCTCCAGCGGCGCTACGAGTCCTCCGGCATCACCCCGGGCGACCCGGTGATCTCCTACTGCGGGTCCGGGGTGACGGCGGCGCACAACCTGCTCACGCTGGAGCTCGCCGGGTTCGGCCGCGGCCGGCTCTACCCCGGCTCGTGGTCGCAGTACAGCCGGCTCGGCCGCCCGGTCGCCACGGGCGCCTGACCGGACGACTCGCGCCGCGGCTCCTCCCGCCGATCAGTGCGGGATGTCGCCGTACTCGGCGTTGACGAGCAGGGTGGCCCGCCCCAGCGCGTGGAACCCGGCGTTGAAGCCGAGGACCGCCGGCGTCGACTCGGGGTCGAGCTCGAGCTCGGTGTCGAGCGCCCAGACGACGATGTAGTAGCGGTGCCTGCCGGTCCCCTCCGGCGGGTTGGGGCCGCTGTACCAGTCCTGCCGCAGCTCGTTCTTGAGCGTCGCGGCGCCGGGCGGCAGCAGCTCGTGCTCCGAGCTGCCCGCGTTGGCCGGCAGCTCGGAGACGTCAGCGGGAATGTTGTACACGGCCCAATGCCAGAAGCCGGACGCCGTGGGCGCGTCGGGGTCGTAGACGGTGACGGCGATGCTCTTTGTCCCGTCGGGGATGCCCGACCAGCTGAGCTGCGGCGAGACGTCCTCGCCGCCTCCGCTCGCCGCCCAGTGCAGGGCGGGCACCGAGTCGCCCGGCTCGAGGTCGACGCTCGTGACCTCGAACGAGGGCACCTGCGGGAAGATCGAATAGGGGTCGTACTCGGCCATGGCGTCTCCTTCGTGCGGCTTCCTCCACACTAGGCGCGCGCCTCCCGGCCGCCTCCCAGCGGTCGCCCAGGTCGACCTCGCAGCCGAGCGGCCGTCAGCGTCCGAGGAGCTTCTGCAATGCGGCCAGCTCGTCCTGGCTGGGGCCGCTGTCGGCGGCGGCAGCCGCTCCCCCGCCCAGGCCGAAGCCCTTGCCGCCGGCCGTGGTCGGCGCCGGCTTGCCCGCGGCGAGCGCGGCGTTCTCGGCGGCCCGCTTCGCCGGATTCCCGGAGCGGGAGCCCTGGGGCTTCTTCTTCTGCTGCGCCTTGCCGGAGAAGCCGGCGCCCGGGATCGGGCCCATGCCGGGGACCTGCGGAACCCCGCCCTTCGCGACGGTCTTCATCATCTTCGCGGCCTGCTCGAAGCGCTGCACGAGCTGGTTCACATCGGTGACGGTCATGCCCGAACCACGGGCGATGCGCAGCCTGCGCGAGCCGTTAAGGATCTTGGGGTTGATCCGCTCCGCCTTGGTCATCGACTGGATGATCGCCTCGGTGCGGACGATCTCCCGCTCGTCGAAGTTCTCGAGCTGCTCCCGCATGCCCTTCGCGCCCGGCAGCATGCCGAGCATCTTCTTGATCGAACCCATGTTGCGCAGCTGCTGCATCTGCTTGAGGAAGTCGTCGAGCGTGAACGAGTCGGTGGCGAACTTCTCCGCCATCGCGCGCGCCTCGTCCTCGTCGAAGGCCTTCTGGGCCTGCTCGATGAGGGAGAGGATGTCGCCGAGGTCGAGGATGCGGCTCGCCATGCGGTCGGGGTGGAAGGGCTCGAAATCGCCGAGGCCCTCGCCGGTGGAGGCGAAGAGGATGGGCCGCTCGGTCACCGACGCCACGGAGAGCGCGGCACCGCCGCGGGCGTCGCCGTCGAGCTTGGACAGGACGACCCCGGTGAAGTCGACGCCCTCCTGGAAGGCGCGGGCGGTGCGGACCGCGTCCTGACCGATCATCGCGTCGATGACGAACAGCACCTCGTCGGGGTCGACGGCCTTCCGGATGTCCGACGCCTGCTTCATCATGTCGGCGTCGACGCCGAGACGGCCGGCAGTGTCGACGATGACCACGTCGTACTGCCTGTCGCGGGCGTGCCGGACGCCGTCCTTGGCGACCCGCACAGGGTTCCCGACGCCGTTGCCGGGCTCAGGCGCGTAGACGGTGGCGCCGGCCTGCTCACCGACGACCTGGAGCTGGGTGACCGCGTTGGGGCGCTGCAGGTCGGCCGCGACGAGGAGCGGGCGGTGCCCCTCCCCGGTGAGCCACTTCGCGAGCTTGCCGGCGAGGGTCGTCTTGCCCGCGCCCTGCAGGCCGGCCAGCATGATGACCGTCGGCGGATTCTTCGCGAACCGCAGGCGCCGCTGCTGGCCGCCGAGGATCCCGATCAGCTCCTCGTTGACGATCTGCACGACCTGCTGCGCGGGGTTCAGCGCCTGGCTCGCCGACGCCTCCATGGCGCGCTCGCGGACCTTCGCGGTGAACTGCTTGACCACGTCGAGGTTGACGTCCGCCTCGAGGAGCGCGCGCCGGATCTCCCGCACGGTGGAGTCGATGTCCGCGGGGCTCAGCCGGCCCTTGTTGCGGAGATTCGCGAGGGCCGCGGTGAGCCGGTCGGAGAGGGAACCGAAGGTCGCCATAAGGCCGACAGTCTACCCGCCCGGGGCTCCCCTCCCCTGATCGTCCCCAAGGAGACGTTCCGGCCCGATGGGCACGCTGCCGCGCACCTTCCGAGCCGGAACGCACTCGCGGCTAGCGTGAGCGGGTGAGGGAAGCGCAGCTGGGCCGGTCCGGGGTCGTCGTGTCGGAGCTGCTCTTCGGCACGGCGGCGATCGGCGGTGTCGGGTCCGCAGTCGCGACGCGCGGCAAGGGCCTCACCGTCGCCCAGGGAGTCGACCGGCTGAACGAGGCGTGGGAGCTCGGCATCCGCGTCGTGGACACCGCGAACTCCTTCGCCGGCGGCGTGAGCGAGGAGACGATCGGCCGCTGGCTGGACGAACGCCAGCCGGAGGACGCGCTGATCGCGACGAAGGTCGGCGCCCGCGTCGAACGCGGCCAGGACGGCATCGACCTCTCGGCCGCGCACGTCGACCGCCAGCTGACCGCCAGCATCCGCCGACTCGGCAGGATCGACCTGTACCTCAGTCAGGGCGTCGACACCCGGACAGCGCTCGCCGAGACGATCGCCGCGTTCGCCGCTGCCATCGCCGATGGACGCATCCGCGCGTGGGGAATGAGCAACGTCACGCCGCGGCAGCTCGAGGCGGCGCTGACCGCCGCCGACCGGGAGGGCCTCCCCCGCCCCGAGTGGGTGCAGAACATGTTCAGCCTGCTCGCCCGCGGCGACGAGAAGGATCTGCTGCCGCTCCTCCGCGGCGAAGGCCTCGGCTACACCCCGTACTCGCCTCTCGCGGGCGGCATCCTCAGCGACCGCTACCTGGGCGGCGCCGAGCCGCAGCCGGGCAGCCGGCTCGCCGTCGCGCCGGCGATGTACAGCGCGATGTTCACCGACGCGGCCCTCGACCGGGTCGAGCTCCTCGCCCGCCGGGCCCGCGACTTCGACGTCAGCACCGCCGGGCTCGCTCTCGCCTGGCTCCGCGCGCATCCGGGCGTCACCGCGCCCATCGTGGCCCCCCGCTCCAGCTTCCAGTGGGACGCGGTGCACGAGGCGCTCCAGCTGGACCTGACCGAGGAGGACGCGGCTGAGGTCGCCGCGCTCTTCGACTGAGCGGCCCTAACGGCAACCGTCCGGCCTAACGGCACCCGTAGAACGTTGCCGTTTGGCCGGAGCGTTGCCGATAGCGCACGCGGGATGGCTAGCGTGAGGGCATGGCCCTGGTGCTCCCCTTCGACGGAAACGACCCCCGGGTCGCGGAGGACGCGTTCGTCGCGCCCACCGCGACCCTCATCGGGCGGGTCACCCTCGCCTCCCGCTCGAGCGTCTTCTTCGGGGCGGTCCTGCGCGCCGACCGGGATGCGATCGAACTGGGCGAAGGCAGCAACCTGCAGGACAACGTCGTGGTGCACGGCGATCCTGGAGCGCCCGCCCGGATCGGCAGCGGAGTCTCCGTGGGGCACGGTGCGGTGATCCACGGCTGCACCATCGAGGAC
>DATCMN010000572.1:0-3308 GCA_036563405.1 Naasia sp.
GGCATGCCGAGCGCGATCGCTGCAGCCCAGTCGTCGTCGTACACCCACGTTCCCGCGGTGTCGACGAGGGCGTTGGCGTTCGTGTCGGTAATCGTGACGTCGGCCTCGTCAGGCCCGGGAAGGGTGATCGTCTGCACTGCCATCAGGTGACCTTCGTGTTGAATGCGGACCCGTCCGGGCGGGTGTTGCCGGAGACGAGCAGCTGCCCGTCGATCGCGAGGGGCCTCTTCACGAACGCGCCAGCGTGGTACGGCTCCTCGATGACCACGTTGTTCGTGATCTGGATGAGCCCACCCGGCGCCATCTGGGCGCCCGCCAGGTTGAACACGACGGCCCCGGACCCGACCCGGTTCCGATCGATCGTCCAGCTCCCGAACTTCTTCGCCTGCGTCCCGGACGAGAACATGAACGCCGAGTACGCGTTGTCGGCGGGGTAGAAGAGGTTCCCGGAGATGTGCGACGCCCCGGACGACCCGGGCGGGTTGTTCGGGACCAACGCGTCCCCAAGGGCCATGTTGTGCCGGCCGAGGATCGTGTTCCCGCGGAGCACGACGTTCGTCCCACCGTTGGCCTGCATGGCGTCGTTGTGGGTCTGGTGGTCCCGCTGAGTGCCGCCGACCTGCGAGTCCGGCGAGTACATGACGAGGTCGTCGACGTGAGACCCGTACATGCGGAGGGCGAGGTCGAGCGCCTTGTCGAGGTTCGAGGCGTCGTTCATGTCGAGCCGGAACGGCATGAAGCCGTCCTCGACGTCGTGGATCCAGACTCGGCGGAGGGTGGCGTTCCACCCCTGGAAGCCGCGCGCCGTCTTGGTGCCAGTGACCGTCATCCGGATCTCGCAGTCCTCGAGGACGAGGTTCTGCACGGTGACGGCCCAGGCGACGACGAGCGCGGAGACCCCGCCAGGCCCGTTGAACAGGCAGTTCTTGAAGAGGTAGTTCTTGCCCGTGATGGTGACGTTGCCGGTGAACTTCCGGCCCGTGATCACCTTCAGGGTCGACGACTGGTCCGAGAACGTCTGCGACCCAGAGACGACGATCAGGTCCGCCTCGTCGGTGGAAGGCATCAGGCCCGAGTTCACGCCGGGCAGGACGATGTACGAGCCGTCGTCGGGGAGCGCGTTCCGGGCCGCGTCCGCCGTGTTGTCCGGGGGCAGTGGGTCGACGTCCTCATCGACCAGGCCGAGGATCGGCACCCACCGGAGCGGGGAGCCCTCGAAGATGAGGTCCTCGACGAACGCGGTCACGCCTGAGCCCTTCTCCTCCACCGGTCGCCGGCGACGGCGTCAGTGGGCGCGGGGACTGCTGAGTTGTACCGGAGGGAGTCGTAGATGAACTCACCGGTGTAGGGCGCGTATCCGCCCGCGGCCTGCGCTGCATTGATCGCCGCGAGCTTCGCGGCGCGCGCCGGCCAGCTGGTGCCGTTGAACTTCAGCTTGGGCTCGTTGCCGTAGAGGTTGTAGTCGAAGTGGCCGGGCTCCCCCTGCGCGCCGGGGGCTCCGGAGAGCGCGATCGACCAGGCGGCGAACGTGCCGGATCCGCCCGACTCGAGGATCGTGATCGTGAGGGTTGTCCCGGAGTACGTCTTGACCACGCCGGCCATGTAGTTCAGCGGGGACCCGGTCGACGAGACCCGCAGGTACTGGCCGGGCGCGAACGTGAGCCCAGCCGGGACGGTGAACGCCACGTCGCCGTCGTCGGTGATCAGCCGCGATGTCGTCGACGAGGCGGTGAACGACGGCGGGGACCCAGCGGTCCCGCGCGGCGCGGCCGGAGTGAGCGCCCACGCGGCGAACGTGCCGGATCCGGCGGACTCCTCGACAGCGATCGTCAGGGAGGTGCCGCTGTATGCGGTGACCGTGCCGGCCATGTAGGTGCCAGTCGACGCGGTCGCGGCGGCGCGCACGTACTGGCCGATCGAGAACATGATCCCGGCCTGCGTGACGAACGTCCGCGTACTGGTGTTGGCGATCGCGAGGGACGTGGCCGACGTGCCCGAGAACGCTGGGGCCGGGCGGGTGAGCTGCGCGGCGAAGTCCGCCTCGGTTCCGACGAATCCGTTGTCGACGGCGATCTCGTAGGCGGACTTCCCCGCGGAGCCGGCGCCCTCGATGAGGGTCTCGATCTCGTCGCGGATCTGGGCGAGTTCCGCGAGCGCGGCAGCGATCTCGGAAGGGGTGGCGAGTTGCGTGATTGTGCGGGTGGTGGCCATGCGGTTCCTCCTAGAGACCCGTGACTTCGACGAGCAGGGCGGTGTCCTCGTAGAGAACCCAGTCGCCGACGGCCGCCTCGGGGGGCGGGCCGGACGCCTGGAGGGGAACGCTGTAGACGAGCTTGGAGGAGACCGCCGGGTCGTCCGTGACGTCGTCGAGGTCCCCGGTGATGTAGAGCGGCGACTCGAGAGTGTGCTCCGGGAGCACGAGCCGGTCGCGCTGCCGATTGGTCCAGGACTCGCGGAACCGGATCACCAGGGGGGTCGGTTCGATGTCCGGGTCGTTGGAGAGCGGCACCTCGATGCACGGCACCCCGGCGCCGTTGAGGACGACGAGGTCCCCGGACGGCACCCCCTCGACCACCGGGACCGGGATCGGGAGCCCGGAGACGCTCGTCTTGGTGTCGAGAGACACCGCGCGCCGCACGGTGAGGGAGATGTCGATCGTTGCCCCCGGGTACTGGACGTCGATCGGGCGGCCGAGCAGGTCCGCGTACCGCCACGTCACCCAGCCGGTCTGCCAGTCTGCCGGCCAGAGGGGGCCGTTCATCACGCCGTCGGGCTCAGGCATGGGGGCTCCTCCCGGTCGGCGACAGGTAGATCAGGGCGACGTGCGCGAGCGCGAGGATCAGGAGCAGCCTTCGCACTCGAGCGCGGTCGCGGGGTCGGTGTAGGGATCCCACGGGGCGTCCTCCTCGTCTGGTCCGGTCACGGCTTGGGGGTCGCGCCGAGGTGGATGGAGGTGAGGAACGTCTGGAGCTGCGGCAGCGCCATGATGCGGGCGATCACGGCGGCCAGCCCGGCGACGAACACGCCGGCCGCGACGAGGAACCCAATCCACGACGGCGGGAGGTACTCGGCGAGGAACGGCAGCGCGATCGGCAGGGTGACCGCGAGGAGACCGGCGAAGGAGAGGAACGCCTGGATCGCAGTGCGGGCGGCGGCCTTCCAGGGGTAGCGGACCTGAGTGGGGGTCTGTGGGGTGGGCGTGATCATGGCTGCTCCTCGAGGGCTGGTTGGTGGATGAGGTCCGACAGGGTGATGGGCTCGCCGCGGTTGAGCTTCTCGGCGAGACGTTCGATGAGGTCCTGGAGCTG
>DATCMN010000573.1:0-8333 GCA_036563405.1 Naasia sp.
CTCCTCGACGTACCAGAGCTGGAAGGCCTGGTCGGCGGGAAGGGCCGGCGCGCCGTGCATGACGACCGCGGAGTAGCCGAGCTCCTCCGAGGCGACGACTTCGGCGCGGCCGCCGTTCGGCAGGGTGATCCCGCTGCGCTCGACGTCGGCCGCCGCGTTCAGCGCTGCGAACCTGTCCGTGGTCCGGGAGTCGGAGACCGCATCGAGCACGCCGCCGAGCAGCGCGCCGCCGAGGAACAGCACGACGGCGGCCGCGGCGGCGACGAGGGCGGGGAACGTCCGGATGCGCGACCGCGCAGAACGACGGGATCCCGCGGCCCCGGCCCGGCGCTCCCGGTGCTCGGCGAGGGACACCACGGCGGGGGCGGACGCCTCGTCGCTCTCCTGCTGCGGAAGGTTCGCGATGCGGGCCATCAGGTCCGCCTTCATTGCGCCGGGCGGCTCGACGGCTGGGACGGCGCTGCCCAGCTCCGCGGCGGCGGAGCGGAAGCCGTCGACCTCGTCACGGAGCCCTTCGGAGCTCTGCAGGGCGCGCTCGAAGGAGGCCTTGTCCTCGCCGGTCAGGGCGCCGAGCGCGTAGGCGCCGGAGGCCGCTGCGTCGTCGTAGGGATCGCGGGGGTCGGTCATGCGGTCACCCCCAATTCGTCCCGGAGCCGGATCATGCCGTCGCGCAGCCGGGTCTTCACCGTGCCGAGCGGGACGGACAGCCTCTCCGAGATCTCGGTCTGGGTGAGGCCTTCGTAGTAGGCGAGCGAGATCGCCTGGCGCTGCACATCCGACAGTCGGTCCATCGCCCTCACCACCCGCTCGTTCTCCAGCCGGATCTCGGCCCGCTCAGCAACGTCGTCGTACTCCCGCGAGAAGTCCCGCACCCCGACTCGGACGTCCCGATCGCGCCCCGACTGGGAGGATCGAACGCGGTCGATCGCCCTGCGGTGCGCCATCGTGAGGATCCACGACGTCGCTGATCCCTTATTCGGATCGAATCGCGAAGAGGATTGCCAGATCTCGAGGAACACCTCCTGGGTGACCTCCTCCGACTGGGCGACGTCGAGCAGGACGCGGCGCACGAGTCCCAGGACCCTCGCGGCCGTTCGGTCGTAGAGGTGCGCGAAGGCGGCCTGGTCGCCGGAGCGGACCCGGAGGAGGAGATCCTCGTCCGTCGCCTCTCGCTGCTGCGCCGTCACGTCGTCCTGCACCTGCTCAGCATCTCGCAGAACTGCCCCGTCCCGGCGGAAATGCCGAAGTGTGGTGCCGGACCGCAGTGAACGCCTCTCGGCGCGAGGCCGCTCGAAGCGGCGAACTTTGGAGCCCGGGGTTACTGCGGCCCGGCTCGATCAGTCTAGGCCACCGCTCCGCCACAGCTTGGAGCTTGCGCTCAGGTCGCCGGCCATCGACGTGAGCCGGAGCGCACGCCGGGTGAGGTCGGTGGCGCGGGCGGGCTCGGTGGGCTCGGCGTCGTCGGCGATGCTGGTGCAGCCGGCCGCGACGACCCGGCAGAAGGCTGCGGCGCGGTCCAGAGCGATGGCGAGGTCGCCGGTGAACACGCCGCGTAGGATCCGGTCCGCCACGTCGAGGATCTCCTCGGGTCCAGTGGGCTCGGCGGCTCCCGCCACGACGCTGTCGATCGTGCGGATGGTCTGCACGCCGCGCTGGTAGAAGAGCGCGATTCCCGGCGCATCCGCGCGGATCATCGCCCGCACCAGGTAGATGCGCCACAGTGCGCCGGGCAGGCTGTGCGGGGTCGCCCGAGACCACAGCTCGGCGAGCGCATCGATGCCGTGCTCGTCGGTGAAGGTCACCAGCCGGTCGATGACGTCAGGGTCCTGCTCGGCGCGGACCCGCGCGATCAGCGCCGCGGCCGTCTCGTGGGCGAGCCTGCTGACGGCGGCCGGATCCTCGCCGCCCTGGATGTCGGCGAACTTGTGCCCGGCGAACTTCACCGGCTTCGAGAACCGCTCGGTCATCGCACCAGGCTACGCGAGGGCGCGGGGGCACCCGCCGGGAGGGCGCCTGCGGGGATCCGCTCCCACAGGTCGCCGTAACGGAGGACGAGCCCGTCGTCGTCCACCTCGAGGTCGGCCTCGAAGCCGAGCGCCAGGCCGAGGTCGACGTAGCGGACGCGGCCCGGCCCTATCCGGTCGTACCGCTGGCGGGACCTCGTGACGCTGAGGGTGGGCCCGTCGATGTAGGCGGTGTCGAGGGGAAGGCCCTCCGCCGGCTCGTGCGGGGTGCGCCGGATCGGGAAGGTGTTGCAGAACGGGGTGATGGAGAGGTCCGGCTCCGCGGCGCCATCCAGGTCCGGTCGCGGCGCGCCGTCGACGAGCCAGCCGACGCCCCGCCGATCGAGGCGCACCTCCCGGGTCCCCGCCGAGTTCTCCCGGCGAACGGCCACCGCGAGGGCGCGCCAGGAGGCGTCGAGCTCCCAGCGGACGTCGATGCGGAAGCCACCGTCCTCGGTGCACAGCACAGTCGACTCGGCGAGGATCCCGTCGTCGCCCTCGGTGAGGACCAGGCGCTCGAGTCCCGGCACGTCGATCCTTCGCCAGAAGAGGACCCGCGGCCCGGACCGCGGGCCGGTCACGCAGGGCCCCCGGAGGCCGGACGCACCCCTGCTCGCCGCAGTTCCAGGTCGGCGAGAGCCCGCACCGTCGCGGGGTCGCCCGCACGCCACGCCGCCACCGGATCCGCGGCCAGTGCGGTCACTGTCCGGGCGGGTGCGGAGACGAGCGCCCGCAGTGCAAGCAGCTCCACTCCCCCGGCGCCGGCGGCCAGCCGGCGGACAGCCGTCGCCCTGCGCGCGAACCGGAGCCGGCGCGGCAGCCAGAGCAGGAGCACGACGAGCAGCGGCCCGAGCGCCACCAGCACCCCGACGGCCAGAGCCAGCGCGGCGACCACGCGCTGCTGCTCCTCACCTGACGCGACGAGCGCCGACCCGACGCCGCTCGCGTCGCGGAACGGCCCGGCCGCTGCGTCGCCGAGGAGCGGGATGCCGCCCACCACCTCCGCCGCGTCCGCCATCGAGGACCGCAGCCCCGCCCCCGCCTCGGCGACCTGGCGCCCGAAGGCGCCGAGGCCCGCGACGGCCGCCCCGACGGCGGTGCCGAGCGCGAAAGCGACGATCACCGTGGCGAGGGCGAGCACATCGGCGACGATCTGCCTCGACCGCACAGCCGCGTACCCGGAGTAGACCTGCATGTGCCCACTCTGCCCGGTGCGGCCGCACGGTGGGAGACGCCGGGTCACCGGGCAGGCGGGGAGGGCGGCGTACCCTCGAAGGATGGGTGAGAAGGCAGCGGCGAGTGTCGAGACCGAGCGGAAGTACGACGTGCCGGAGGACGCGGCGCTGCCCGATCTGGCCGCGATCGCGGCTACGACGGACACCGATCGATTCGCGCTGCGGGCCGTCTACTACGACACCGCCGACGATCGGCTCGCCGCCGTCCGGATGACTCTGCGCCGCCGAGAGGGCGGGCACGACGCCGGCTGGCACCTCAAGACACCGGGGGCGGACGGGCGGGTCGAGCACGCCTCGCCTCTCGCCGATGACCTTCCGGCACCCCTGCTGACCCTCGTCGCGGACGTCGTCGGCGACGAGCCGCTGATCGAGATCGCCCGGCTCGACACCGACAGGACGGCCACCACCCTGCGGGACGCCGGGGGAACGGCTTTCGCCGAGGTGGCCGACGACCGTGTGACCGCCGTCGACGCGCGCACCTCCACGGTGCGGACGTGGCGGGAGTGGGAGGCGGAGCTGATGCCGGGCGCGCCAGACGACCGCGGTGCTCGAGCCGGCCTGCTGGACCGCATCGAGGAGGCCCTCCTCGCCGCGGGCGCCATGCCGTCCGCCTCCTCGTCGAAGCTCGCGCAGGCGACGGGCCGGAGCACGCTCGGCACCCGACCGCCGAGCGACTAGGCCGCGGGCCCCAACGACGGCCGACTGCTGCTGACCGGCCCGGATCGGCCGGGATAGGACCGAGGGCTCAGATGTCCTCGCCGGACGCGCGCCGCTGCTCGGCGCGCTGATCCTCGGGCGTCGCCTGCGAGGTACGGAAGGCGGGAACGCGGCCCAGGTCGACGAGCGAACTGGCGAGCGCCCCGAGGATCAGCAGGACGAACGCCACCCCCAGCGCGATCCCCCAGCTGCCGGTCAGCAGCAGGGTGAGGAGGAACACCGCCACGAGGGCGATCCCGAAGATCCGCCAGTTCATCGGATCAGTCTCCTCCTTCCCGATGACCGTGGGCTGGGCGGAGGTCAGCCGCCCGTGCCCCGTCGACCCAGGTGCCAGCCGAGCAGCCGGAGCAGCGCACTGCCGACGAGGAGGGCGGCGGCGATCCTGGCCGCCGGCGAGTCGACGAGCAGCAGGATCCCGACGGCGAGCACGACCGCGACGACCACCTGGACGGCGACGACACGTCCGCGCTGCCAGAAGGGCGTCCGGCGCGTCTCGGGCATGCCCGGAATGCTACAGGCGGCGGGTTGAGCGGACATTGCAAGCCCGCCTCCCCCTCCGCATCATCGAAGCGAGCCGGACTACTCTGCCGACATGTCGATCGGTTCCTCCTTCCGCGCCTCCCGGCAGGCGGCCGCCGCGACCGCGTGCCCGAACTGCTCCGGCCCGCTGGACGTGCACGGCAGCGGGCCGGACAGGTACTGGTCCTGCGCCAGCTGCAACCTGATCTTCCTGCGCTGACGCGCTCCCCGGCGGGGTGCCACTCGTAGTGGGGAATGTCCCTGCGAGCGCCCACGCGACAGACTTCTCGTGGGGTACAAATGGAGGACCGGCACCGGTCCCCGGCCCCGCGAAGTTCGGGACACCTGACACCGTCGCAGTCCACGACACCCGCCCTCGGCTCCGCTCCCCACGGAGCCGAGGGGCTTCCTCGTCGCCCGCCACCCGGTCGCGACACTGCGGGAGGTTCCGGTGCTTCCTCCGCCGCGCCCGATAGCGTCGTCCTCATGCTGACCCTGTGCGAATGCCGCCACGACTGCTCCGCGCACGAGTGCCTGCACGGCGGCAGCTGCGACGCCTGCGCGCACTGAGCCGAACCCCGGCGAGCAGCAGCCCTCAGCCCTGGAAGTCCTCCGGGTCCACCTCGTCGAGGAACCGCTTGAACTCCTCGAGCTTCTCCTCCTCGGTGTCGGCCGCGCGCTCCGTCTCGTCGGGGATTCCGGCCTCATCGAGGACGGCGTCTGCCACCCAGATGGTCGCGTCGACCCGGCAGGCGAGAGCGACGGCGTCGGAGGGGCGCGCGTCGATGACCTCCCGGCCTTCCCGCGTCAGAAGCATGATCTCCGCGTAGAAGGTTCCGTCGTCGATCCGGGTCACCTCGATGCGCTCGACCTGCGCGCCGACCGCGGCGAGCAGCGTCTTCATCAGGTCATGGGAGAGCGGGCGGGGGGCTTCCACACCCTCGACAGCCATGAGGATCGAGGTCGCCTCCTGCGGGCCGATCCAGATCGGCAGCACCCTGCCCTGGCCGGCGGGCTCCGTCAGCGGCTTCAGCAGGATGAGGTGCTGACCGAGCGAATCGCGGGCGACCCCCAGCACGCGTACCTGGACCAACGAACCCACCTCCCGGCATCCTCCGAGTGCTTGCCATGGTAGGCGAGCCGTCTGGACGGGGCTCGGGCGATTAGGCTCTTCGGGTCCAGGAGGAAGGGGCCGGGGTGCTGTCGCTGGTGTATGCGAGTTCGGCGACGGAGCCGATGTCCGAGGCGGCGCTCGACAGGCTCCTCGCCTCCAGCCGCTCCAACAATGCGGAGCGGCACATCACCGGCATGCTCCTCTACAAGGACGGCCAGTTCCTGCAGGTGCTGGAGGGCGATGACGAGACGGTCCGCGACGCGTACGCCGAGATAGCCCGCGACGCGCGTCATGAGGATGTGCGAGTGCTGCTCGACAGCCCGATCGACCGGCGCCAGTTCGAGGACTGGACGATGGCCTACCGTCGGGTGTCGGCCGAGGACCTCTCGAGCGTGCCCGGCTACGACCCCATCCTGCACGACTACGGGCGCTCGCTGTCCTCCTGGTCCGAGCCGTCGCGGGCCCGGCTCCTGCTCGACTGGTTCCGCACGCACCGCATCTGAGCGTGACCCCGCTCAGGCGGGCAGGATCTCGGACAGCAGGTGCTCGACGCGGCGCCTGATGTCGTCGCGGACCTCGCGCACCACCGTGATGTCCTTGCCCGCGGGGTCGACCAGCTCCCAGTCCTCGTAGCGCTTGCCGGGGAAGAAGGGGCACTCGTCGCCGCAGCCCATGGTGATCACCACATCGGACTCCTGCACGGCCTCGGCGGTGAGGACCCTCGGCACCCCGCCCGCGATGTCGATGCCATCCTCGGCCATGGCCTGCACGGCGACCGGGTTGATCCGATCCTTCGGGGCGGACCCGGCCGACAGCACCTCGACGCGGCCACCGGACAGCTCGGTCATGTATCCGGCCGCCATCTGGGAGCGCCCGGCGTTGTGCACGCACACGAACAGGACTGTCGGCTTCTCGGTCACGGGGCTCCCTTGGTCCGCTCCAGCATAGACAGTCGTCGATGCGTCGTTCCGGCTCGGTCGAACCCTTCACCTCGATGTCATCGGCAGCAGGCGGCGGCGCTGCGAACTGGGCTGTCGACGGCACGGTCGAGAGTCGTCGATCACACGCCTGCGGCCGGCAGCCCCGGTTCCACGCGCCGAGCGGCGGCAGCGTCGCCCGCGAGCCACGCGGCGATCGACCGCACCTGCTCGTACCCGGTCGCGAGGAGGAAGGTGGGCGCTCGGCCGTAGCTCTTCATGCCCGCCAGGAAGAAGCCGGGCTCCGGCTGCTGCAGCTCCGTGAAGCCGTGCCGCTCGACGGTGCCGCACGTGTGCACGTTGGGGTCGATGAGAGGCGCGAGCCGGGACGGCGCCTCGACGATCTCGTCGAGGTCCAGCCGGATCTCTCGGAGCATGCCGAGGTCCGGCCGGAACCCCGTGGCGTTGACCACGACATCCGCGTCGAGGTCCGCGAGCGCTCCGCCCCGAGCCCCGATCAGGCGCACCCGATCGCCGGCACGCTCGAGCCGCAGGATCTCGAACCCCGTGACCCGCTCGATGCGGCCCGAATCGACGAGCGCCTCCGCACGGGACCCGAGTGATGCGCGGGCACGCAGCCGGTCGTCGGCCGGAGTGGCGACTCGGACGGCGGCCGCGTTGCGGATCACCCAGAGGGCCTCGGTCCCCGGAATCTCGTCGGCGAGTGCCGTGAGCGCCAGCAGCGTGTTCGCGGCGGAGTGCCCCGCCCCGACGACGAGCGTGCGCCGGCCGGCGAAGCGCTCACGGTCCCGCCCGAGCACGTCGGGCAGGGCCGGCGCGAGCAGGTCGCGCACCTTCTCGATCCCCATCGGGTCGATGCCGCTGGAGCCGAGGCTGTTGGGGGTGCCGAAGGTGCCTGAGGCGTCGATGACCGCGCGCGCCAACGTCTCGGTCACCTCGCCGGAAGCGTTTCGGAGTCGGAGCAGGAAGGGGGTGTCTGCGCGTCCCGCCGTGCGGGTGCGGTCCATGCCCTGCCGGGTGACTGCGACGACGCGCGTGCCGGTGCGGATGCGAGCACCCAGCTCGGGCAGGGCCGCGAGCGGCGCGAGGTAGCCGTCGACGAGCTGGCGGCCCGTCGGCAGCGCCTCCGGCTCGGGAGCGGTCCAGCCGTGCGCCGCGAGGAGTCGCACGCCGGCGGGTGCGAGGAGCTGCGCCCACGGCGAGAACAGCCGCACGTGACCCCAGTCGGCGACTGCGCTTCCCGCGGCAGCTCCCGCCTCGTAGAGGATTACCTCGCGTCCGCGTTCGAGCAGCTCCGCGGCGGCGGCCAGGCCGACGGGGCCGGCACCGATGACCGCGACAGGCAGCTCGTCGAGCCGAGGGCGAGGGGGAGCCGCATCAGGAGCGAGCAGGGTCACGGTAGCCTCCATCGATGTCCGTCGATGGATGAGTATCCGCGGATACATCGAAGGTTGTCAATGCAGCGCTACGATTGCGGGATGACCGCGCCGGCGCTGCTCCCCCTCACCGACATCTCGGCCTGCTGCTCCCCGCTGACGCAGCAGGCGATGCCGCTCGAGCAGGCGGAGCTGCTCGCGAAGAAGCTGAAGGCCCTTGCGGATCCGACCCGGCTCCGACTCGTGTCGATCGTCGCCGCGTCCGACGGCGAGGAGGCGTGCGTCTGCGACCTGACCGAGCCGGTCGGGCTCAGCCAGCCGACGGTGTCGCACCACCTGCGGATCCTGATGGAGGCCGGCTACCTGACGCGCACCCAGCGAGGGACCTGGGCCTACTACCGGCTGGTGCCGGGCGCGCTCGACGCGGTGTC
>DATCMN010000574.1:0-3134 GCA_036563405.1 Naasia sp.
CCGCACCACGCCCGCCCGGCAGCAGCGAGCGGCGCAACCCGAGCCGCTCGCCCTCGAGCCGCACACCGTGCCATCGGACCCGGCGACCGAACCCGACACCGCGCCCCGCGTGGACGGCCCCGTCGTCGAGGCCGCCGAGCCTGCCGGGATCGCAGAACTGGCCGAAGTCACCGCGCCGGCTGCGATCGACGAGCCGGCCGGTTCCACTGAGCCGGCCGAGATGGGTGAGCTCGCCGAGGGCGTCGAGCAGGGCGGACCAGCCTCGACCACCAACCCCGCGGAGCCGCACGACGTGCTGGAGGCGGTCGAGGTGGACCTCGAAGCCGGCATCGTGGAAGACGTCACGCTGATCCCGGTGAAGCCGACCGGCGACGAACCCGCCGCTCAGGTCGAGTCCGTGCCGGAGCGGGAGCCGGAGCGGGAGCCCTTGCAGGAGCTCGAGCCCGTGCAGGAGCCCGAGCCCGAGCCGGAGCAGGAGCAGCAGCCCGAGCCGGAGCAGGAGCCCGAGCCGGAGGTGGTGCTCGCCGCCGCCGAGGACCCGTTCCCGGACGCCGATCGTGGGCGGGAGAGCCCGTTCACCCCGCCGCTCGACCTGCAGACCCCGCCCGTCGCGCCGCGTCCCACTCCGCGCCGCCGCACAGTGCGTCCGGAGGCGCCGGTACGCGACCTCGGCGACGTGGTCCTCACGCTCGACGGTCTCTCCAAGCACTTCGGCAGCACCGTCGCCGTGGACGACCTGAACCTCGAGGTCCGGCAGGGGTCGTTCTACGGCATCGTCGGCCCGAACGGTGCAGGGAAGACGACCACCCTCTCGATGATCACCGGACTCCTCCGTCCCGACGCCGGCAGCATCACCGTCCACGGCATCGACGTGTGGCGCGACCCGGTCCGTGCCAAGCGCACGATCGGCGTGCTGCCCGACGCGCTTCGCCTCTTCGACAGGCTGACCGGCGCCCAGCTCCTCTACTACTCGGGCACCCTGCGCGGGCTCGACGGCGACACCGTCCGGTCCCGGTCCGCCGACCTGGTTGCCGCATTCGGCATCGAGGACGCGGTCGACCGCCTGGTCGCCGACTACTCGGCGGGCATGACGAAGAAGATCGCCCTCGCGGCGGCCATGATCCACTCGCCGCGCCTGCTGGTGCTCGACGAGCCGTTCGAATCGGTCGACCCGGTCTCCGCCGCGAACCTCAACGAGATCCTGCAGAAGTACGTGGCGGCCGGCGGCACGGTCGTCCTGTCGAGCCATGGGATGGACTTCATCCAGCGGGTGTGCGACCACGTGGCGGTCATCGTCGCGGGCCGCGTCCTCGCCTCCGGGACGATGGACGAGGTGCGGGGCGAGAACACGCTCGAGGAGCGCTTCGTCGAGCTCGCCGGCGGTCGCAAGGCCGCGCAGGGCATGGAGTGGCTGCACAGCTTCTCCGACGCGGAGGTCTAGCCGCGTGATCGCCCAACTCGTCCGCCTCAAGCTGAGGCTGCTGGCGAACTCCTTCCGGCGCAGTCCGTGGCAGGTGGTCGGGCTCGCGCTCGGCGTGCTGTACGGGATCGGCATCGCGGTGGTCGGCGTCGCCATCCTGGTGGGGCTGCGCCTCGCCGACGCGGAGTTCGCACGCGTCGTCACGGTGATCGGCGGCTCGGCGATCACCGCCGGGTTCCTGCTCGTGCCGCTCGCCTTCGGCGTCGACGACACCCTCGACCCCCGCCGCTTCGCCCTCTACGGCATCCCGAACTCGCGGCTGGCCGTCGGCCTCGCTGTCACCGCCCTCGTCGGAGTGCCGGCGCTCGCGCTCACCGTGCTCGCGCTCGCGACTCTCGTCACCTGGAGTCGGGATCCCGGAACCTTCCTCCTGGCGCTGCTGTCCGTGCCGCTCGTCGTCGGGATCTGCGTACTCGGCGCGCGCGTGACCACGTCGGTCGCCGCGTTCCTCCTCGCCACCCGCCGCGCACGTGAGCTGACCGCGATCCTCGGGGTGCTCGCCCTGGTGCTCATCTCGCCCGCCATCGTCGTGCTCGCCGGAATCGACTGGGCGCGCGACCGCGGAGCGACGGGAACCAGGATCGCGGACACGCTCGCCTGGACGCCTCTCGGCGCAGCGTGGGCGCTGCCCGGCGACGTCGCGACGGGTCGGTGGGCGGAGGCGTTCCCGCACCTGCTGATCGCGGTCCTCAGCCTGGGCGCACTCCTGCTCGGCTGGCGGGCGCTCGTCGCCTGGATGCTCGTCACCCCGGAGCGCGCGGGGCGGGTGAAGGAGTATCACGGGCTCGGCTGGTTCGACAGGCTGCCGAGCAGCCCGACGGGCGCCGTCGCGGCGCGCAGCGCCACCTACTGGCTGCGCGACCCGCGCTACAGGGTGTCGCTGCTGATGATCCCCGTCACGCCGTTCCTGATGATCGTCCCGCTCGCCTTCGTGGGGGTCCCGGTCGAGATCCTCGCGCTGATCCCGATCCCGGTGATCTGCCTGCTGCTCGGCTGGTCGCTGCACAACGACGTCGCCTACGACAACACGGCGATCTGGCTGCACGTCGCGTCGGCGACGCCGGGCGCGGCCGATCGGCTGGGGCGCCTCTTCCCCGCCCTCGCGATCGGCCTGCCGATCCTGATCGCCGGCAGCGTCGCGAGCGCGGCCGTCTACGGCGATTGGAGCATCCTCTGGGCGCTGCTCGGAGTGGGGGCCTCCCTGCTGTTCGCGGGTCTCGGCTTCTCCAGCATCACCTCTGCGCGCTTCCCCTATCCGGTGGTTCGCCCCGGCGACAGCCCGTTCAGCCAGCCGCAGAACACCGGCGCAACCATGGCGGTCGTGCAGAGCGTGTCGTTCCTCGCGTCACTGCTCCTGTCGCTTCCCGCCCTGTGGTTCGCGGCCCTCGGGTTCATCGAGGAGGACGACGACTGGTTCCTGTGGTCGCTCGCGGCGGGTGCGGGGGTGGGTTTGCTCGCCCTCGCCGGGGGCATCTGGCTGGGCGCGCGCATCTTCGCCCGACGGGGGCCCGAGATGGTGGGCGCCGCCATCCGCGCGTAGGGGCGCGGGTAGGATTCCGGCATGATCTGGAACTCCACCACCGAGCCCGGCGGCGGCACCTCGACGCTCGATCGCGAGCTCGAGGAGCTGCTCCGCGAGGAGAAGGTCGAGGAC
>DATCMN010000283.1:0-4448 GCA_036563405.1 Naasia sp.
GGCCCGCATCGCCGTCGCCCACGGGAAGATGAACGAGCAGGCGCTCGAGCAGGTGATCGTCGACTTCTGGGAGCGGAAGTTCGACGTGCTCGTCTCCACCACGATCATCGAGACCGGCCTCGACATCCCGAACGCGAACACGCTGATCATCGACAGGGCCGACAAGTACGGCCTCAGCCAGCTGCACCAGCTGCGCGGCCGCGTGGGCCGCGGCCGGGAGCGCGCGTACGCCTACTTCCTCTGGGACGAGACCAAGCCGCTGTCGGAGACCGCGCACGACAGGCTCTCCACCATCGCCGCGAACAACGACCTCGGCTCCGGGATGCAGGTCGCGCTCAAGGACCTCGAGATCCGCGGAGCGGGCAACCTGCTCGGCGGCGAGCAGTCCGGTCACATCGCCGGCGTCGGCTTCGACCTCTACCTGCGGATGATCGGCGAGGCGGTCAGTGCGTTCCGGGGCGACGTCGCGGAGGGCCAGACGGAGCTGCGGCTCGAGCTGCCGGTCGACGCCCGGATCCCGGAGACCTACGTGGAGAGTGAGCGGCTCCGCCTCGAGGCGTACCAGAAGCTGTCCGCGGCGAGCGGCCCCAACTCGGCCGACGACGCCCTCGACTCGGTGCTCGAGGAGCTGACCGACAGGTACGGCGCCCCGCCCGAGGAGGTCGTCAACCTGCTCGCCGTCTCCCGCCTGCGCCGCACCGCGCAGAAGGCGGGACTCGCAGAGGTGGTCGTGCTGGGCAGCAACCTGCGGATCGCGCCCGCGAACCTGCCGGACTCCCGTCAGGTGCGCCTGCAGCGGATGTACCCGAAGTCGCGGATGCTCGCGCAGGCGAACGCGATCCTCGTCCCGCTGCCGGGCGTCGACGGGCAGGCGCCGACCGACCCCGAGCTCATACGATGGGCCGGGGACCTCTTGCAGGCTCTCTTCGCGCAGGAGCCCGCCGCGACGCCCAGCTGACGACGAGCGCCGACAGGGCGATCGCGACCGCGGAGCCGAGCAGCACCGCGAGGGTGCCCTCGTCCTTGACGTCCTCCGTGCCCGCGAACGCCAGCTCGTTCATCAGCAGCGAGACGGTGAAGCCGATGCCGCCCAACACGGCGACGACGAGGATCTCGCCCCGTTCGAGCACCCGGCTGCCGCGCCGGCGGGCGACGATCACCGCGATCGCGCCGAAGAGCGTGATCCCGACGAGCTTGCCGACGGGGAGCCCGACGAGGATGCCCCAGAAGGCGGGCGACAGCTCTGCGATGCCGACGGCGGGGATCGCCACAAGGGCGGCGGAGAACGCGAAGACGGGCAGGATCACGCCGTTCGACCACGGCTCGATCGCGTGGTGCGCGCGGTGGGCCGGCTTCGGGCTCATCGCCACTCCGAGGGCGACGCCGGCGAGAGTGGCGTGCACGCCGGACTGGTAGACGAAGTACCAGGCGACCAGTCCGACGACGACCATCGCGGCGATGATCCACGGCTGAGCGGGGCGCGTCACCAGGCGACTGAGGAAGCCGAACGCCGCCACCGCAATCACCGCCCCGATCAGCAGCAGGAGGTTCGGGTCCTGCGTGAAGAAGAGCGCGATGATCAGGATGGCGAGAAGGTCGTCGAGGATCGCCAGCGCGAGCAGGAACGCGCGGACGCGCGCCGGGAGGCGTGACCCGAAGACGGCGAGCACGCCCAGCGCGAAGGCGATGTCGGTGGCCGTCGGGATCGGCCAGCCCTCCATCACGCCGCTGCCCGCGGTGAATGCGAGGTAGATGCCCGCCGGCACCACGACCCCGCCGATCGCCGCGATCGCCGGGACGAGCGCCTTGCTCGGCGACGCCAGTTCGCCCCGGGTCAGCTCGTGCCGCAGTTCGATGGCGACGAGGAAGAAGAAGACCGCCAGCAGGCCGTCGCTGACCCAGTGTCCGACGGACAGATCGAGGCCGAGAGCCGGGATCGGCAGGTGGGCGTCGCGGAAGGCGAGGAGAGCGCCGCCGAACGGCAGGTTCGCGAGCAGGAGGGCGAGCGCGGCGGCGCCGAGCAGGAGGGCGGCGGCGTAGCGCTCGGAACGGAAGACGTGCACGGGGCTCCCCGGGGTCGACGGCGTGACGCCGACCAGACTTCCCGGCACACCGGGATCCAGAGTACCTCTTGCGCACTCGTGGCTAACTCAACTAGCTTTGCGGCTATGGACATTAGCTGCATCGAGAGCGACGGCGCCCGCATCGCCGTCGAGACGACCGGCGCCGGGCCCCTGGTCGTGTGCGTGCCGGGGATGGGCGACCTCCGCTCGTCGTACAGGTTCCTGACCCCTCAACTCGTCGCAGCCGGCTACCGGGTGGCCACCTTCGACCTCCGCGGGCACGGTGACAGCTCTGACGACTTCTCGTCGTTCGACGACGAGGCCGCGGCCCGCGACATCCTCGCCGTCGTGGACGCGCTGGGCGGCGGCCCGGCGATAGTCGTCGGCACCTCGATGGGCGCCGGCGCCGCAGTGATCGCGGCGGCGCGGCGGCCGGAAGCGGTGGCCGGGATGGCCCTCCTCGGGGCCTTCGTCCGCAACCCGACGACCAACCCCGCCGCTGCCGCTGCCCTCCGGCTCGCGCTGCTGCCGCCGTGGGGCCGGATGGTGTGGCGCGCCTACTTCCGCAGCCTCTTCCCTGGCCGGAAGCCCGACGACTTCGCCGAGCAGGAGGCGCGGATGACCGCTGAGTTCCGCCGGGGCAGCCACTGGCGCTCCTTCCGCCGCACGGCCCAGACGACCCACGCTCCGGCCGAGGCCGCGCTGCCCGCGGTGACGGCGCCCGCGCTCGTCGTGATGGGGACGAAGGACCCGGACTGGAAGGACCCGTCGGCGGAAGGCCGGTGGATCGCCGACAGGCTCGGCGCCCAGCTGCTGCTCGTCGACGGCGCCGGCCACTACCCGGCGACCGAGGAGCCGGACACCGTCGGACCCGCGGTCGTCGCCTTCGCGCGCCAAGTGGTGCCCGTTGCCTAGGGCGGGGCTCACGCCCGACGTCGTCGTGGAGGCGGCCGGCCGGCTAGCGGACGAGCGGGGGACCGGAGCCCTGTCGCTGGCCGCGCTCGCGCAGGTGCTCGGTGTGGCGCTGCCGAGCCTCTACAAGCACATCGGCGGGCTCGACGATCTCCGTCGCCGCGTCGCGGTGGCCGCGATGGACGAGCTGGGGGCGGCCCTGCGGGATGCCGCCGCAGGCCGGTCCGGTTCGGATGCCCTCGCCGCTGTAGCCGCCGCCTATCGGGACTTCGCAATCGCTCATCCGGGCCGCTACGCGGTCACCCAGTCGGTCGCAGGGGCCGAGGAGTCCGTGGCCGCCGCCGCCGCCCGGGCAGCGGAGCCGGTGTACGCGGTGCTCCGCGGGTTCGGGCTCTCCGGGGACGCGCTGATCGATGCGACCCGCACCCTTCGGGCCGCCCTCCACGGCTTCGTTCTGCTCGAGACGGGCGGCGGCTTCGGCATGGACCGGCCGACGGGGGAGAGCTTCGACCGCATGGTGGCCGCCCTCTCGGCGACGCTCGCGGCCTGGCCCGCTCGGTAGGGTCGCCTGGTGAGTTCCGCCGCCATCTCCCTCCGGCCCATCACCGACGGCGACGTCGGCCGACTCGTGGAACTCAACAACGAGGCGTATCCGGCGGTGCCGAACGTGGACGCGGCCGAGCTGCGCGACCTGCTGCACCTCACGAGTCTGGCGCTCGCCGCGGTGGACGGGCAGGCGGTTGTCGGCTTCCTGCTCGCCATCGACCCGGGCACCGACTACGCGAGCGAGAACTACACTTTCTTCGAGTCGCGCGGCATCGACCACCTGTACATCGACCGGGTGGTCGTGGGCGAGGAGGCCAAGGGGCGGGGCGTCGGTCGGGCCTTCTACGAGGCGGTCTTCGCGAAGGGTGCTGCTGACGGCCGCGCCGAGGTGACCTGCGAGGTCAACCTGCAGCCGCCGAACCCGCAGTCGATGGCCTTCCACGAGCGCATGGGCTTCCGCCGGATCGGCGAGCAGGCGACGAAGGGTGGCTCGGTGACGGTCGCCCTCCTGACCGCCCCCATCACTTGACCTTCAGACGTTCGACCTGCCCAGTTCTAGGGCAGCTGGACGCCGAGTTGCCCGAGAACTGGGCCACTCGGGGCAGAACGCACCTCCGAGGACAGCGAGGATGTACGGGTGACCGCACTCGACGACCTCGTCTCCGTCATGCACCGCCTCCGCGCCGAGTGCGCCTGGGACGCCGAGCAGACGCACACGACCCTGGTGCCGTACCTGCTGGAGGAGAGCGCCGAGCTGGTCGACGCCATCGAGACCGGTGACCGCGACGGCATGCGGGAGGAGCTCGGCGACGTGCTCTACCAGGTGCTCTTCCACGCCGACATCGCGGCGGCGGAGGAGGGCTTCGACATCCAGGACGTGGCGGCCCTCACCGCGGAGAAGATGAAGCGGCGCCACCCTCACGTGTT
>DATCMN010000009.1:0-17923 GCA_036563405.1 Naasia sp.
GATCTGGGTGAGCACTGCGATCCCGAGCACGAGGGCGGCCGGCCACCGGAGCGGCGACGATCCCGCCAGGAGCGCGAGCAGGGCGGGGGCGGCCAGCCAGGCGACGAACTGGGGCGAGCCGACCTTGTTGACCACGATCAGCGTGGTCACCAGGGCGAGCGAGAGCGGCACGAGGAGCTCCGCGGCGGGCACCCCGGCGCGCAGGCGGCGCAGGGCGAGCAGCAGCACGAGGAGCACGGCGACTCCCAGCAGCGGTGTCATCACCGCGGCGGTCTCGAAGACCCCCGCCCCGAGGACCTGGTAGGTGAGGATGCCGGTGTCGTAGTAGATGCGGCTGGCGCCGACGCCGAGCACGGCCTGCCACAGCCAGAAGGCGCTCACCGGCGCCTCCACCTGCAGACCGCGGACGCCCTGCTCGGCGAGGAAGCCCAGGAGGTTCGCGCCGCTGCCGGCGACGAGCGCCGCGGTGACGATGGCGGCGCTGAGAAGCGCAGCCCCGAGGACGAGCGAGGCGCGGCGCCGGACGGCGAGGAACCCGGCGAGCAGGAGCGCAGCCGGCCACACCTTGATCCAGGCGCCCAGGGCGAGCAGCGCGCCGGCGAGAGCGGGGCGCGTGCCGAGCGCGAGGAGCCCCAGGATCGCGAGCGGCACGGTGACCGAATCGAGCCGTGCCAGCGCGACAGGTCCGAGCGCGGCGAGGAACGCGATCCACCACCAGGCGGCGGCCGGCCGGCGACGCATCAGCGCCCCGAACGCGACGGCGTCGAGGACGGTCACCATGAGGAGCCACATGGGGCCGTACGCGGCCGAGCCGAGGAGGTAGGCGACACCCATCGGCAGCAGGGCGCCGATCGGGTACACCCAGCGGGTGTCGACGCCGACCAGCACGCCGGTGTCGCGCGCCCAGTCCATCCAGAACCTGTACACGCCGACCACGTCGCCGAAGGGCAGGTAGACGGTGTCGAACAGGTTGATGGCCGAGAGCACGAGGTGCACCAGCGCGAACGCTCCCCAGGCGCCGACGGGCCCCGTAACAATTCGTCGCGCCCGCACCGCCGCGGAGCCCCGTTCGGTCATGCTGAGTTCGGACGCCGCGGCACCACAGCACGCTACCGCAGCGTCGGCATCCCACCCCGGCACGAGGAGATCCCATGACTTCGACCCGCTTCCGCGGGGCGCTCGGCGCCCTGGCCACGACCGCGGCACTGCTCGCCCTCACCGCCTGCGGAGGGGCAGCACCCGCCGGCGGCGGCGGCTCTGCCGGCACCGACGACGCCGGCAGCGGCTACGTCACCGACGGCAAGCTGACCATCGCCACCGGCGAGCCCGCCTACTATCCGTGGGTGATCGACGACGCCCCCGAGTCCGGCGAGGGCTTCGAGGCCGCCGTCGCCTACGCGGTCGCCGAGCAGCTCGGCTTCGGCGAGGACGACGTGGTCTGGGTCCGCACCTCGTTCGAGGAGGCGATCGCCCCCGGCCCCAAGTCGTTCGACTTCAACCTGCAGCAGTTCTCCATCACGCCGGAGCGCGAGCAGAACGTGGACTTCTCCTCCCCCTACTACGAGACCACCCAGGTGGTCGTCTCCACCGGGGCGTCGAAGGCGGCCGACGCGGCCTCCCTCGCCGACCTTCAGGGCCTGCTGATCGGCGCCCAGACCGGGACCACGAGCTTCACCGCGGTGGAGGAGCAGATCGCGCCGAGCGCGGGCCCACAGGCCTTCACCACCAACGAGGACGCGGTGCTCGCGCTGAAGAGCGGAACCATCGACGCCATCGTGGTGGACCTGCCCACCGCCTTCTACCTGGCGGGCGTCGAACTGGAGGACGGCGTCCTCGTCGGGCAGCTGCCCGAGACGGAGGGCACCGGCGACGCCTTCGGGCTCGTCCTGCCGAAGGACAGCCCGCTCACCGAGGACGTCACGGCCGCCGTCGACGCCCTCCGCGAGGACGGCACGCTCGACGAGCTCGCGCAGGAGTGGCTGGCGGACGCCGGGGACGCCCCTGTCCTCGAGTAGCGGCGACCAGGTTCGGCCCGTCGCTCCCAGCTCTGTCGAGCTGGAGCGGCGGGCCGTCCGCCGTCGTCAGACGACCCGGTCGGTGCTGATCGCCGCCCTGTCGACGATCGCCTTCGCGGCCCTCGCCTGGTTCACCCTGCTGTCCACGCCGGGCTGGACGCGGGTGCAGCAGACGTTCTTCGATCCGGCGGTCGCGGTCCAGGCGTGGCCGCGGGTGTTCCAGGGCCTGCTGCTCAACCTCACGGTGCTGGTGTTCGCGGCGGCCGGTGTCCTCGTGCTCAGCATCGTCCTCGCCACGGTGCGGACGCTGCGCGGTCCGGTCTTCTTCCCGCTGCGCGTGCTCGCGGCGGGCTACACCGATGTGTTCCGCGGACTGCCGCTCATCATCGTGCTGTACCTGGTCGGCTTCGGCGTGCCCGGGCTCGGCTTCACCGCCGAGCGCCCGCCCGCCGCCGTGCTCGGCACCGTGGCGCTCATCCTCACCTACTCGGCGTACGTGTCCGAGGTGTTCCGCGCGGGCATCGAGGCCGTGCACCCGTCCCAGCGCCTCGCCGCGCGATCGCTCGGGCTGAGCCATGCGCAGACGCTCCGGCTCGTCGTGCTGCCGCAGGCGGTGCGCAAGGTGACCCCCGCGCTGATGAACGACTTCGTCGCCATGCAGAAGGATGTCGGTCTCATCTCCGTCCTCGGAGCGGTGGACGCTGTGCGCGCCGCTCAGATCCAGACGGCGGCGAGCTTCAACTTCACGCCGTATGTGCTGGCCGGCCTGCTGTTCGTGCTCCTCGCGCTGCCGATGATCCGGCTCACCGACTGGTACTCGGCGCGGATGCGCGCCCGCGAGCAGGCGGGGGCGATCGTATGACCGCGCTGCTCCGCCTGGACGGGATCCGCAAGTCGTTCGGCGGCACGGAGGTGCTGCGCGGCATCGACCTCGAGGTGGCGGAGGGCGACGTGGTCGCCCTGATCGGCGCCAGCGGCTCCGGCAAGTCGACGCTCCTGCGCGTGGTGAACCTGCTGGAGCGGGTCGACGACGGGCAGGTGTTCCTCCGCGGCGAGGACATCACCGACCCGAAGGTGAAGCCGGACCGGGTCCGAGCGCGGATCGGGGTGGTGTTCCAGCACTTCAACCTGTTCCCGCACCTGAGCGTGCTCGACAACGTCACGCTGGCCGCCCGGCACGTGCACGGGGTGAGCCGGCGCGATGCCGAGACGCGGGCGAAGGAGCTGCTCGACCGGATCGGCCTCGCCGACCGCGGCAGCGCTTTCCCCGACCGCCTGTCCGGCGGCCAGCAGCAGCGGGTCGCGATAGTGCGGGCGCTGGCGACCGACCCGGACCTGCTGCTGCTCGACGAGATCACGAGCGCCCTCGACCCCATGCTGGTCGGCGAGGTGCTCTCCCTGGTGCGGGACCTCGCCGACGGCGGCACCACCATCGTGATGGCGACCCACGAGATGGCCTTCGCGCGGGACGTCGCCGACCGGGTTGTCTTCCTCGACGGCGGCGAGATCGCCGAGCAGGGCTCACCGGAGCAGCTGTTCGGGTCGCCGCGCGACGAGCGCACGCGCACCTTCCTCGCCCGCTTCAGCTCCTGACGGAGCCGGAGGATCGGACGCGGCTCCGTGTCGGTCGGTGGCGGATCAGTAGCCGGAGAACCTGTCCGTCCGGATCCTCCGCACTCCCGCCTTCCTCAGCTCCGCCCGGGCACGCGCCACGAAGGACGGTGAGCCGGACACGTACGCGGTCCGCTTGCCCCGATCCTCGATCTCGGCGAGCGCCTCGGCGAGGTCGGCCGCACAGTGCACCCGGCGGGGCATCGGCTCGGGCGGCGTGGGGGTGACCAGCGTGACCGAGTCGGCGAGCGCCGCCAGCCTGTCGAGGTACGCGGCCGCCTCGAGCGACGGGGCACGGTAGACGACCGCGACGCGACGCTCGACGCCCCGCTCCGCGTCGCCCTCCAGCTGGGCGACGAACGGCGTCACGCCGATCCCGCCGGCGACGAGGAGCACGGGCGTCGCCTGGTTCCAGGGCAGCAGGAAGTCGCCGGCGACGCTGGTCAGCCGGACGGGATCCCCCGGCTCGAGCGCGGCGAGCGCGCGCTTGAACGAGCTTCCCGTCTCGGGAAGGCGCACCGCCCCGCGGACGTGGCCCTCCCTGGCTCCCACGGCGGTCAGGTGACGCCGGGTGCCCCGGCGGTCGGGGCCCGCGTGCGGCAGGTCCAGCTCCACGTACTGGCCCGGCCGCATCGGCACCTCCCGGTCGGCACGGAAGCTGAACTCCTCGGTCCCCGGCGCGACCTCCCGGCGCCCGTCGAAGCGGAGGCGGGCGCCCACCGGCCGGGCGAGCACCAGGGCGACGAGGTTGCCGAGCACCACGGCGAGCTCCGAGCTGAGCCCGAACGTGCCGACCCGGAAGTCGACGGCGAGAGGCAGGGCGAACGCGCCCGCCATGATCGATGCGACGACGATCCGCTGCCAGCGGAGGGGCGGCAGCGTCAGCGGCTCCGGCAGCAGGAAGGCCGCGAGGAACAGGATGGGATACGACCCGAGGGCGCTGCCGAGCGCGGGAAGCGGCGCGACCCCGAAGCCGGTCAGCAGCCCGGCGATCAGGAGCGTCGCGACGACGGTGAACACGAGCCCGACGCCCAGCAGGCGGGTGCGCTGCAGGATGAGCAGGCCTAACACCGCGACGAGGGGCGCGAGCGGCGGCGTCGCCACCCACCAACCCGACGCGCCGAGGCCGGTGAGCCCCACGATCACGGCGGCGACGGCCGCGGGGTTGAAGAGGTGCCTGCCCCGCCACGCGAGGAGGAACTTGCTCGCCGCGGCGACGGCGCCCGCGAAGGCCAGCACGCTGAGGCCGGCGGGATCGAGCGTCGGCAGGAAGAGGAAGAACAGGATCAGCCCGGTGATGACCGCCGACTCGTCGTGCGGGCGGACCCGGAAGGCGATGCCCAGGAGCCGCGTCGCCCCCCAGCAGACGCCGGTGGTCACCGCGGCGGAGGCGAGGATCGCGAGTGGGCTGTAGAAGAGCTGCCCCGTCGCGGAGAGCAGGAGCGATGCGGCGAGGAGGACGAGCAGGGCGAGGGTGACCAGGCGGTACATCGGCAGCCGGCCGGTGAGCCTGTCCAGCGCGTTCACGCGGCGAACACCTCCCCCGGCAGGTCCTCGGACCACTGCGCGACGCCGTCGGTGAACATCCGCACGTATCGGAAGTCGAACGACTCGGCCAGCTGCTCGGGCTCCGCGAGGAACAGGGCCGTCGCCAGGCCGTCGGCGTCGACGGCACGCTCCGCGAGCACCCACGTGGCCGCCACCTCGCGCACGGGAGCCCCGGTGCGGGCGTCGATCACGTGGTGCAGTCCATCGCCCCACGCGCGTCGGTTGGCGGCCGACGCGCAGAGCGCGCCCCCCGCGAGCTCCACCACGCCGATCGCCGTCCGCGGATCGTACGGGTGCTCGAGCCCGATCCGCAGCGGCTCCGGCCCGCTGTGCCGGAGGTCGCCGCTCGCGTCCACCGTGTGCACGGGGTGGCCGAGCTCGGCCAGCAGCGCGGAGACGAGATCGACCAGCTGTCCCTTGCCCGCCGCGCCGACGTCGAGCACCGTGGGGCGGGAGACGGTGATCCGGGTGCCGTCGACGGTGAGGACGTCGTTCCAGACCGGGCTCGGCTCGGGCGCGCCCGCCGGCGTCAGCCGGTAGCCGGAGCCGTAGCCGAGGCGCTCCAGCGCATCGCCGACGAGCGGGGACACCGCCCCTCGCGTCGCCCGGTACAGCCGCGCGTAGACGTCGAGCAGGGCTCCTGCCTCGGGCGGGAAGTCGGCGCTGCCGCCGTCCGCCGCCAGGCGGGCGACCAGCGAGTCCGGCCGGAACCGCGACCATGCGGCATCGAAGCCCGCGATGCGCTCCTCCACGGCCGCGAATCGCTCGTCGGAGAGCGGTGCTGCGGTGTCCACCCGCCAGCGCGTGCCCAGCGCGTCGAAGCGTCGCTCAGCCTGCTGCGGCATCGGCCTTGATCGCGTCGACGGCCTGGTTGAACCCCTCGCTGGTCAGCGATGAGCCGGCGACCCGCGAGACCTCGAGCTCGTCGATGTCCTTACCCACCACCTCCGCGGCGATGCCGGAGGCGAACTGTCCCTGGTACTGCACGGCGTTGCCCTCTTCGGCGTGCGGCGTCACGGTGACGTCGGTCACGACGTCCCCCTCCAGAGTGATGCTGACACCTATCGACTCCGGGCCGCCGGGTGAGACGTACTCCCCCTCGGCCTCGTACGTGCCGTCCGCGTACGGTCCGCCGCTCGCCGCGCCGTCCGCCCCGCCGTTCGTCTCAGCGGCGCTGCCGCCTGCGGCACAACCGGCGAGCGCGCCGAGGACGCCGAAGCCGGCGAGGGCGACCGCGGGGATGCGGGCGGGAAAAGAGGGGACGGTCACGGGCTCTCCTCGTTCGGTTGACACGACAACCATCCCACTCTGCCGGACGAGGTTGAGAATCGGTCAAGAACCGCCGATGCCCTACCTGAGGAGCCGTGCGATGGTGGCGGGGACGGCTTCGGCGATGTCGAGCGCGACGATCGGCCCGCCACCGGAGGCGAGGGTGCCCGCCCGACCGTGGATCAGGGCCGCGGCGGCCGCGACCGGCACCAGCAGGCCCGGTTCGGCGACGACGTCGTCCGACCGCGCGGCGAGCATGGCACCGAGGATGCCGCCGAGCACGTCACCGGAGCCCGCGGTCGCGAGCCACGGCGTGCCCGCCTCGAGGCGGACGCCGTTCCCGTCCGGATCGACGACGTGCGTCACCGATCCCTTCAGCAGGACCGTCACGCCGAGCAGTTCGGCGGCCCGTCCGGCCCACTCGGCAGGATCCCGGGTCACGTCGGCGCGCTCCACGGCCTCGCCGCGGTCCGTGAGCAGTGTCGCCAGCTCGCCCGCGTGAGGGGTGAGCACGGTGGGGCCGGCGGCGTCGCCCGCCACGTCCAGGGCACCGGCGTCGAGGACCACGGGCAGCTCCTGCGCGAGCGCGGCCAGGATCCGCTGCCGGGTCTCGCGGGTGCGCCGGGAGGCGTCCATGCCGGAGCCGATCAGCCAGGCCTGCACGCGCCCCGGCGCGGTGACGATCTCCGGACGGCGGTGCAGCACCAGGCGCGCGGCCTCCGGATCACCGAGGTACCGCACCATGCCGGCGCCGGCGCGTGCCGCGCCCTCCACGCCGAGCACGGCGGCGCCCGGATACTCGGCGGAGCCGGTGAGCATCCCGAGCACGCCGCGCGAGTACTTGTCATCCGCCGGCCCGGGCGCACGCAGCTCGTGCGCCGCATCCGCCTCGAGGAAGTCCCGCCATCGCGCCATGGCCCCACCCTAGGCGCGGGGGCGGTGCGGCAGCGGTGCGGGCGGCGCGGGCGGTGCGGGAGCGGCCCGGAACGGCGATTACGGTGGACGGGATGACCCGCGCACTCTTCTCACCCTTCACCGTGCGCGGCGTGACCACTCGCAACCGCATCTGGGTCTCGCCGCTCTGCCAGTACTCCGTCGAGAAGCAGGACGGAGTCCCGGTCGACTGGCACCTCGTGCACCTCGGCTCGATGGCGATCGGCGGGGCCGGCCTCGTGATGAGCGAGGCGACGGCGGTGCTGCCGGAGGGTCGGATCTCCCCGCAGGACACGGGCATCTGGAACGACGAGCAGGTCGCCGCCTGGCGGCGCATCACCGACTTCCTGCACGGCCAGGGAACCGTCGCGGGCATGCAGCTCGCGCACGCCGGCCGCAAGGCGTCGGTGCACCCGGAGCTCGGCGGGCCCCGGAAGGGGACGGTGCCCGCCGACGAGGGCGGCTGGACGACCGTCGCCCCGTCGGCCGTCCCGTTCCCCGGGTACGCAACCCCCACCGCGCTCGACGCCGCCGGCATCGACGGAGTCGTCGACGCCTTCGCGGAGGGGGCTCGTCGTGCGCTCGACGCCGGCTTCGACCTCGTCGAGGTGCACGCGGCCCACGGCTACCTCCTCCACCAGTTCCTCTCGCCGCTCAGCAATCGGCGCGAGGACGAGTACGGCGGTTCACTCGAGAACCGCGCGCGGCTGATCCTCCGCATCGTGCGAGCCGTCCGGGCGGCCGCGGGCGAGGACGTGCCCGTCTTCGTGCGCTTCAGCGGCACCGACTGGGTGGAGGGCGGCTGGACCGTCGAGGACACCGCGACTGTGGCGGCCTGGGCCCGGGACGCGGGCGCGGACCTCGTCGACGTCTCGAGCGGCGGGCTGGTGCCGAGCGCCGACATCCCCGTCGGCCCCGGCTATCAGGTGGGCCTCGCCGAGCAGGTGCGCGGCGCGGGCGTCGCGGTGAACGCGGTCGGACTGATCACCGACCCCGCCCAGGCGGAGGAGATCGTCGCGTCCGGCCGAGCCGACGCGGTGATGATGGGCCGGCAGCTGATGCGCGAGCCGCACTTCCCGCTCCGCGCGGCGCACGAGCTGGGGGTCGACGTCGACTACTGGCCGCCGCAGTACCTCCGCGCCCGCTGGCGCTGACCCGCGCACCAGCCCGGCCCCCTACGCTGCGATTCGAGAGGTGTGGTACAGCGCACCTTCCGGGCCGGAACGTACGCAGGCGTCAGACGCGACGGGTGGCGTCCTGAACCTCGCCGACGAGCTCCTCGATGATGTCCTCGAGGAAGATCACTCCCACCGTCGCGCCCTGCTCGTTGAAGGCGCGGGCCACGTGCACACCCGCCCGGCGCATGGTCGCGAGCGCATCCTCCAGCTCGGTGTTCTCGAAGATCGAGATGAGCTGGCGGACGAACTTGGTCGGGACCGGCGACTCCGCCTCGTCGTCGTCGAGGTCGAGGATGTCCTTCAGGTGCAGGTAGCCGGCCGGCTCCCCTGAGGGGTCCACGAGCACGTAGCGGGAGAAGCCGTGCTGGCTGACGGCGCGCTCCAGGTCGAGCGGGGTGGCGTCCTCGGGCAGGCTCACCAGGTCGGCGACCGGGATCACGATGTCGATCACCCGCTTGCCGGTGAACTCGAACGCGGCGCTCAGCGCACCGGTCGTGTCGCGGAGCAGGCCCTCGCGCGTCGACTGGTCGACGATCGTCTGCACCTCCTCGAGCGTGAAGGTGCTCGCCGCCTCGTCCTTCGGCTGGACGCCGGTGAGGCGCACGATGCCGTTCGCCGCGGCGTTGAGGGCGAAGATCACCGGGCGGAACACCGTCGCGAACGCGACGAGAGGCGCGGCCAGGATCAGCACGGCCTTGTCCGGCACCGAGAACGAGATGTTCTTCGGCACCATCTCGCCGATGATCACGTGCAGGAACGACACCAGGATCAGCGCGATGACGAACGCGATCACGCCGATGACGTCGTCCGGCAGGCCGGTCAGGTGCAGCGGCACCTCCAGGAGGTGGTGGATCGCCGGCTCGGAGACGTTGAGGATCAGCAGCGAGCAGACGGTGATGCCGAGCTGCGTGGTCGCGAGCATCAGCGTCGCGTGCTCCATGGCGAACAGCGCAGTCTTCGCGCTGCGCTTGCCGCGCTCCGCGAGCGGTTCGATCTGGGAGCGCCGCGCCGAGATCACCGCGAACTCCGCCGCGACGAAGAACGCGTTGACGAGCAGCAGGACGCCGAGCCACGCGATTCCCGCCCAGTCGCTCATCGCTCCCCCTCCCTGCGCGGCGGAACTGCGACGGCCGCGACGGTGATGGTGGGGGTGAAGCGGATCCTGTCGATGCGGCGCCCGTCCATCCGGACGACGCGGAGGACGCCCGCCGGGAGCGTCACCTCGTCGCCGACGACGGCGAGCCGGCCGAGCTCGCTGAGCAGGAAGCCGGCGATGGTCTCGTAGGGCCCGTCCTCGGGCACCTCGATGCCGGCCTGCTCGATCAGCTCGTCGGGCCGCAGGCTGCCGGGGAAGGACAGCGAGGTGCGGCCGCGGACCACGCCGGCGCGCGTGCGGTCGTGCTCGTCGACGAGGTCGCCGACGAGCTCCTCCACCAGGTCCTCGAGCGTGGTGACGCCCGCCGTGCCGCCGTACTCGTCCACCACCACGGCCATCTGGTAGCCCCGACCGCGCAGCTCCTCGAGCAGCGTGTCCAGCCGCATCGTCTCCGGCACGCGCAGTGCCTCCGTCTGCAGGGCGCCGACCGGGACGGTGGCGCGGCGGTCGCGCGGGACCCCGACCGCCTGCTTGACGTGCACCAGGCCGACGATGTCGTCGAGACCCTGATCGGTCACCGGGAAGCGGGAGTAGCCGGTGCGGCGCGCCAGCTCCAGCACGTCGGCGGCGGTGTCGCTGCGCTCGAGGCTCGCGACGCGGGGCCGCGGCGTCATCACGTCGGAGGCGAGCCGCTCCGAGAAGGCGAGCGTGCGGGTGAGGAGGGTCGCGGTGTCCTCCGCGAGGACGCCGGCGGTGGCGGAGCGGCGCAGCAGCGAGCTGAGCTCGTCCGCCGTCCGCGCGCCGGACAGCTCCTCCTTCGGCTCGATGCCGAGGAGGCGGAGGATCGCGTTGGCCGTGCCGTTGAGGAGCGCGACCGCGGGCCGGAACACCGTGGTGAACAGGACCTGGAACGGCACGACGATCTTCGCGGTTCTCCGCGGCTCGGCGAGCGCGAAGTTCTTGGGCGCCAGCTCGCCGATGATCATCGACAGCAGGGTGGCGATCAGGATGCCGGCGACGGTGCCGATCGGCTTCACCGCGCCGTCCGGCAGCCCCGTCGAGGTGAGCGGCCCGCGCAGCAGGGAGCTGATCGCGGGCTCCATCGTGTACCCGGTGAGCAGCGTGGTGATGGTGATGCCGAGCTGCGCGCTCGAGAGATGCGTCGAGGTGACTTTCAGCGCACCGATGGTGCTGCCGAGGCCCCGCTCCCCCTTCGCGGCCCGCGCTTCGAGGTCGCCGCGATCGAGGTTGACGAGCGCGAACTCACTCGCCACGAAGAACCCGGTGCCGATCGTCAACACGACACCGACTGCGAGCATCGCCCACTCAAACAGCACGGGCGGTCCCCGTCCGTTCGGTGGGCTGCGGTCTATGGGGGTGCGGAGGGTCGTCCATCGGTCCGGACAGTATACGGGCGGCCCCTGCGCCCCTCCCTGTGCGCCGCCCCCGCTCCCCCGCGGGTGATTCGCAACGTTCCGGCAGAAACGCAACCGCCTGCCGTTGCGTTTCCGTCGAAACGTTGCGTCCTCCCCATCTACCGAGGCGCTCGCGGCGTCCACCCCAGGCGGTCGCGCCCGTCCTGGCGGAGCCGGCGCCGCGCACACTGCCGCGATGGTGACTCGTCAGGACCCGGAACTCGCGCCCCTTCTGCTTGCCAGGGATGTGGAGCGGAGGGGCGAGGACCCGCGTCGCCTTCGGAGCGCCGCTCACGCAGGCTCTCTGGTGAGGATCCGCCGCGGCGTTTACGTGGACGCGGAGCGATGGGCCGCGTGCACCCGCGAGGACCAGGCACGCTTACGCTTGCACGCCTACGCCGCCACAGCGGAGACGCCGCCGATCTTCAGCCATCAGTCGGCCGCGCTCCTGCATCGCCTCCCCCTGCTGCGGTTCGAGCCACTGGACATCCACATCGCAGATCGGACGGGATCAGGGGGACGGCCGGGCAGCGGTGTCCGGCGCCACTTCGGAGCGCCGAGTCGCACCAGCCGAGCCGTGGACGGCCTCTACGCGACTCCGCTGGAGCGGACGTTCCTCGATCTTGCGGAGTCGCTCCCCTTCCGTGAAGCGGTGGTCCCGGCCGACGCGGCTCTCGCGTTGGGCGCGAGCATTGCTGCCATCCGGGACCTCGCGACTGGGGAGGTGTGCCGCGGCTGGCGGCGGGTGCAGCGCGTCATCGACTTCGCGAACCCATTGTCCGAGTCGCCTGGCGAGTCCCTCAGCCGGGTCCTCTTCGAAGAGCTCGGGCTTCCGGCGCCCCTCCTTCAGCGCGAGTTCCGGGATGCCCGCGGCCTGATCGGTCGCGTGGACTTCTGGTGGCCGGAGCAAGGCGTTATCGGCGAGTTCGATGGTCGCGTCAAGTACCTCGGTCGGTATCCGGGAGCCCCGGAGGATGCGCTCTGGCGGGAGAAGGTCCGCGAGGACCGGTTGCGTGCCGTCGCCCCTCGCGTCGCCCGGTGGGTGTGGAGCGACCTGGAGACCCCGGAGCGGCTGCTCGGCATCCTGAGCGCGGCGGGCCTCACGAGATGAGACGCAACGCTGTGGGCGATTCGCAACCGCGTGCGGTTGCGTTTCTGCGGGAACGTTGCGTTTCACCAGGAGACCGGGAGCGCCTTGCCCTCCTCGTAGCCGGCGGCCGACTGGATGCCGACCCGGGCGCGGGCCGCGAACTCCTCGACCGTGCGGGCGCCGGCGTAGGTGAAGGAGGAGCGGACGCCGGAGGTGATCATGTCGAGGAGGTCCTCGACGGAGGGGCGCAGCGGGTCGAGGTAGATCCGCGAGGAGGAGATGCCCTCCGCGAAGAGCTCCCGGCGGGCCAGCTCGTACGGGTCCAGGCGACCGAAGCGCGCGCGGACGGCCTTCGTCGAGGCCATCCCCCAGCTCTCCTTGTAGACGCGACCGTCCTCGTCGGTCTCCAGAGCGCCCGGGGCCTCGATGGTGCCGGCGAACCAGGAGCCGATCATCACGCTCGCCGCGCCGGCGGCCAGGGCGAGGGCGACATCGCGCGGGTAGCGGACACCGCCGTCGGCCCAGACGTGGACCCCCGCCTCGCGGGCCGCCGCCGCGGTCTCCAGCACGGCCGAGAACTGCGGCCGGCCGACGGCGGTCATCATCCGGGTCGTGCACATCGCGCCGGGGCCCACGCCCACCTTGATGATGTCGGCGCCCGCGCCCGCCAGATCGCGGACGCCGTCCGCCGTCACGACGTTGCCGGCGACGATCGGCAGGCCGAGGCCGAGCGCCTTCACCGTCGCGAGCGCGCGCAGCATGCCCTCCTGGTGCCCGTGCGCGGTGTCCAGCACCAGGACGTCGACCCCGGCCGCCGCGAGGGCCTGCGCCTTGGCCGCCACGTCGCCGTTGATGCCGACGGCCGCGGCCACGCGGAGTCGGCCGTCGCCGTCGACGGCGGGCGTGTAGACGGCGGCGCGCACGGCGCTCCGACGGCTCACCGCGCCGACGACGGCGCCGTGCCGCAGCACCGGCGCGAACTCGAGCCCGGCGGCGGTCATCGCATCGAAGGCGGCACGGGGCGAGTCGAGGTCCTCCGCCTCGAGGGCCGCCGGCCGCCCCCGCACCAGGTCGCCGAGCCGCGCGTCGGGAAGGGCACGCGCGAGCTCCTCCGTGGGCAGCACGCCGAGCAGCGCGCCGCGCTCGGCGACGATGATGGCGTGCCCGGGCAGCGGGGGCACGATCTTGAGCGCCCCGGCCGCGGTCGCCGACGGCGGGAGCGTGCGCGCGGTGTCGTACGCGGTCGGCTGCGCCTTCACCCAGCGGATCGCCCCGTCCAGCTCCTGCAGCGGCATGTCCTGCGGGAGCACGGCGAGACCGCCCCGCCGGGCGAGGCTCGCCGCGAGGTCGGGTCCCGTCACCGAGTTCATGTTCGCGGCGACGATCGGCAGAGTGGCACCCGTGCCGTCCGGCGGCACCAGCGAGACGGCGAGCCTGCTGCCCACATCCGAGCGCGACGGCACCAGGAAGACGTCGGAGTACGTGAGGTCGTGGCCTGGGAGCGGGCCGAGAAACTCCATGCCTTCACGGTAATGCTTCGGGCGAAGGGCCTCCCCTGGCTCGATCGAAGGTTTAGGCTTGATCCCCGGACGGGAACCCGAGACATCGAGAGTGGGCGAGGCACCGTGTCGAGTCAGTTGACCGGAACGGACGAGGGTGCGGCCGCGGAATTCGGCGCCAACGAATGGCTCGTGGACGAGCTGTACGAGCGCTTCCGCCAGGACCGCAATTCAGTGGACAAGTCGTGGTGGCCGATCCTGGAGACGTACCACCCCGTCGAGACGCATGAGCTGAACGGGGACGGCTCGATCCAGCCGCCCGGCGCTCCTGAGACGCCGTCGACGTCGCCCGGCGAGCCGAGCCCGGCGTCGCCGGCGGAGCCGCTCGCGCCGAACCCGAGCGAACCGAGCCCGCTCCCCACCCGGGACGGGGACGCGTCGGTCCAGCCGCCGCCGAGCGCGCCGCAGACGCCGCCCGCCTCCCCGACGGAGCCGAACCCGCCGGCGCCGTCGGAGCCGCTCGCCCCCACCCCGAGCGAGCCGAATCCCACGCAGCAGGCCCCTGCGCAGCAGGCGGCACCTCACCAGGCGGCCTCCCAGCAGGCGCCCGCCCGCACCACCTCGGTGGCGCCGCGCGCCCAGCCGATCCCCGCCGAGGCGCCCACCTCCAGCGCCCCGCGCACCGCGCAGGCTGTCGAGGACGTCACCACCGCCCTGCGCGGCATGGCGAAGACCCTCTCGGTCAACATGGACGCCAGCCTGTCGATCCCGACGGCCACGAGCGTCCGCACGATCCCGGCGAAGCTCATGATCGACAACCGGATCGTGATCAACAACCACCTGAAGCGCACCCGCGGCGGGAAGATCTCGTTCACCCACCTCATCGGGTGGGCGCTCGTGCAGGTGCTGAAGCACTTCCCGAGCCAGAACGTGCACTACGCGGAGGTCGACGGCAAGCCGAGCATCGTCCAGCCCGCGCACGTGAACCTCGGCATCGCGATCGACATCCCGAAGCCGGACGGCACCCGCGCGCTGCTCGTGCCGAGCATCAAGCACGCCGACACGATGGACTTCGGCGAGTTCGTGTCCGCCTACGAGGCCCTGGTGCGGAAGGCGCGCGCCAACAAGCTCGACGCCGGCGACTTCGCGGGCACCACGATCTCGCTCACCAACCCGGGCGGCATCGGCACCGTGCACAGCGTGCCGCGCCTGATGAAGGGGCAGGGCGCGATCATCGGCGCCGGCGCCCTCGAGTACCCGGCCGAGTTCCAGGGCTCCAGCGAGAACACCCTCGTGGACCTCGGCATCGGCAAGACGATCACGCTCACCTCCACCTACGACCACCGGGTGATCCAGGGCGCCGGCTCCGGCGAGTTCCTCAAGCTGGTGCACGAGCTGCTGATCGGCCACCAGGACTTCTACGACCACATCTTCGCGGCGCTGCGGATCCCGTACTCGCCGATCCGCTGGAACCCGGACATCCACGTCGACCTGTCGGACATGGTGTCGAAGACCGCCCGGGTGCAGGAGCTGATCAACGCCTACCGCGTGCGCGGCCACCTGATGGCGGACACCGACCCGCTCGAGTACCGCCAGCGCACCCACCCGGACCTCGAGATCGAGCGCCACGGCCTGACGTTCTGGGACCTCGACCGCGACTTCGTGGTCGGCGGCTTCGGCGGGAAGCGGAACGCGAAGCTGCGCGACGTGCTCGGCATCCTGCGCGACTCGTACTGCCGCACCGTCGGCCTCGAGTACATGCACATCCAGGTTCCCGAGCAGCGCAAGTGGATCCAGGACAAGGTCGAGCGCCCGTACGTCAAGCCGACGCACGACGAGCAGATGCGCATCCTCAGCAAGCTGAACGAGGCCGAGGCGTTCGAGACGTTCCTGCAGACCAAGTACGTCGGCCAGAAGCGGTTCAGCCTGGAGGGCAGCGAGTCGCTGATCTCCCTGCTCGACACCGTCATCGAGAGCGCGGCGGAGGACGGCCTCAGCGAGGTCGGCATCGGCATGGCGCACCGCGGCCGCCTCAACGTGCTCACCAACATCGCGGGCAAGACGTACGGGCAGATCTTCCGCGAGTTCGAGGGCACCCAGGACCCGCGCACCGTGCAGGGCTCCGGCGACGTGAAGTACCACCTCGGCACCGAGGGCACCTATCAGGGCTCGGACGGTTCGACAATCCCGGTGTACCTGGCGGCGAACCCGTCGCACCTGGAGGCGGTGAACCCGGTCCTCGAGGGCATCGTCCGCGCGAAGCAGGACCGCCACCCGGTGGGCAGCTTCACCGTCCTCCCGATCCTCATCCACGGCGACGCGGCGATGGCCGGCCAGGGGGTGGTGCTGGAGACGCTGCAGCTGTCCCAGCTGCGCGGCTACCGCACCGGCGGCACCATCCACATCGTGGTCAACAACCAGGTCGGCTTCACGACGCCGCCGGCGGAGAGCCGCACCTCGGTGTACTCGACCGACGTGGCGAAGACGATCCAGTCGCCGATCCTGCACGTGAACGGCGACGACCCGGAGGCGGTGGCCCGCGTCGCGGAGCTCGCCTACGAGTTCCGCCAGACGTTCCACAAGGACGTCGTCATCGACCTGGTCTGCTACCGCCGCCGCGGACACAACGAGGGCGACGACCCCTCGATGACGCAGCCGCTCATGTACAACCTCATCGAGGCGAAGCGCAGCGTCCGGAAGCTCTACACCGAGTCGCTGGTCGGTCGCGGGGACATCACCCAGGAGGAGTACGACAGGGCGCACCGCGACTTCCAGGACCGCTTGGAGCGTGCGTTCGCGGAGACCCACGCGGCGCAGACAGCGTCGACCCCGACCGGCGGCGGTGGCGCAGCCGTCGCGGATCTCGAGCTCCCCGAGTCACAGCAGGAGCGTGCCGCGGGCGAGCCGGAGTCGACGGCGGTGCCGGAGTCGGTGGTCGCCACGATCGGCGCAGCACACGAGAACCGCCCCGCCGGCTTCACGGTGCATCCCAAGCTCGAGGCGCTGCTGAAGAAGCGCGCCGACATGAGCCGCAACGGCGGCGTCGACTGGGCGTTCGGCGAGCTGCTCGCGCTCGGCTCCCTCCTGATGGAGGGCACCCCGGTGCGCATGGCCGGCCAGGATTCTCGGCGCGGGACGTTCGTGCAGCGGCACGCCGTGCTGCACGACCGCGAGAACGGCCAGGAGTGGCTGCCGCTGCTGAACCTCAAGGAGGGCCAGGCGAAGCTCTGGATCTACGACTCGCTGCTCAGCGAGTACGCGGCGATGGGCTTCGAGTACGGCTACTCGGTGGAGCGGCCCGACGCCCTCGTGCTGTGGGAGGCGCAGTTCGGCGACTTCGCGAACGGGGCGCAGACGATCATCGACGAGTTCGTGTCGTCCGCGGAGCAGAAGTGGGGCCAGCGCTCGAGCGTCGTGCTCCTCCTCCCCCACGGCTACGAGGGCCAGGGACCGGATCACTCCTCAGCGCGCATCGAGCGGTACCTGCAGCTCTGCGCCGAGGACAACATGACCGTGGCGCAGCCGTCGACCCCCGCGTCGTACTTCCACCTGCTGCGGCGCCAGGCGTACATGCGCCCGCGCCGCCCGCTCGTGGTGTTCACGCCGAAGTCGATGCTCCGCCTGCGCGGGGCGACGAGCCCGCTCGAGGAGTTCACGACGGGCCGGTTCCGCCCGGTCCTCGACGACTCCCGCATCACCGACAAGGGCGCCGTCCGCAAGGTCGTGCTGCACGCCGGCAAGCTGCACTACGACCTGCTGAACGAGCTCACCAAGCGGGAGGACGCGGAATCCGTCGCGCTGGTCCGCGTGGAGCAGTACTACCCGGTGCCCGAGCAGGAGCTCGGCGAGATCCTCGAGGCCTATCCGAACGCCGAACTGGTCTGGGCGCAGGACGAGCCGGAGAACCAGGGCGCCTGGCCGATGGTCTGCGTGACCGCGGCCAAGAAGCTGCAGGAGCGATCGATCTCGGTCGTCGCCCGGGCAGCCGCCGCCTCCCCTGCCGCCGGGTCCGCGAAGCGGCACGCGCAGGAGCAGGCCGACCTGGTGAAGCGCGCTCTGGCCTGAGGCCGTCGTCTACGAACGACCGGAGCCCCGCGATCCGCACGGATCGCGGGGCTCCGCCGCTTCCGGACACGGGCGCTTCCCCGCGCTCGGCGGTCCGCATCCGCGATACCGTCGGTTCTCCAGGGCTGCGTCGCGGTCGTCTCGCCGGGCCGTGCCCGGCGAGCACCGCCCACCGGCCCGATCGCGAAGGAAGGCGATGAGATG
>DATCMN010000287.1:0-12519 GCA_036563405.1 Naasia sp.
GGCCCTTGTCGTCCGTCCCGGCCGGCGCGAGTGTGAGGGGAGCGAAAGGAGCATCCGTGCGCGCGATGGTCTACCGCGGGCCCTACAAGGTCCGTGTCGAAGAGAAGGACATCCCGAGGATCGAGCATCCCAACGACGCGATCGTGCGCGTCACTCTCGCCGCGATCTGCGGCTCCGACCTGCACCTGTACCACGGGCTGATGACCGACCTGCGGGTCGGCCACACGTTCGGCCACGAGTTCATCGGCGTGGTCGAGGAGGTGGGCTCCAGCGTCCAGAGCCTCAAGCGGGGCGACAAGGTCATGGTCCCGTTCAACATCTACTGCGGGTCCTGCTTCTTCTGCGCCCGCGGACTCTTCTCCAACTGCCACAACGTCAACTCGAACGCGACGGCCGTCGGCGGCATCTACGGCTACTCGCACACCGCGGGAGGCTACGACGGCGGGCAGGCCGAATACGTGCGCGTCCCGTTCGCGGACGTCGGACCGTCGATCATCCCCGAGTGGCTGGACGACGAGGACGCGCTCATGCTCACCGACGCCTTCTCGACCGGCTACTTCGGCGCCCAGCTCGGCGACATCGTCGAGGGCGACACCGTCGTGGTGTTCGGAGCGGGCCCGGTCGGCCTCGCCGCAGCGCAGTCGTCCTGGCTCATGGGCGCCGGCCGGGTGATCGTGGTCGACCACCTCGACTACCGGCTCGAGAAGGCACGCACCATGGCGCACGCGGAGACGCTCAACTTCGCCGAGTACGACGACATCGTGGTGGAGCTGAAGAAGCAGACGGACCACATCGGCGCGGACGTCGCCATCGACGCTGTCGGGGCCGAAGCGGACGGCAACCTGCTGCAGCACATCACCGGCGCCAAGCTCAAGCTGCAAGGCGGCTCCCCCATCGCGCTCAACTGGGCGATCGACGGGGTCCGCAAAGGCGGCACCGTCTCGGTGATGGGCGCCTACGGTCCCATCTTCAGCCTCGTGAAGTTCGGCGACGCCGTGAACAAGGGCCTGACCCTCCGCATGAACCAGGCACCCGTGAAGCGGCAGTGGCCGCGGCTGTTCGAGCACATCCAGAACGGCTTCATCAAGCCGAGCGACATGATCACCCACCGCATCCCCCTCGAGCACATCGCCGAGGGGTACCACATGTTCTCGGCCAAGCTCGACGACTGCATCAAGACCGTCGTCGTGCCGGGCGCTGCCGCTTAGGAGGAGGAACCATGGCCTACACCGCAGAGAAGCCCACCCCGCCGCCGTCGGCCGCGGAGCTCCGAGCGCGCATTCCCGGCTGGGGTGCCGACCTCGACCCGAAGGACCGGCCGTCCTTCCCCCGGGAGCGGCGCGACCTCGACTCCGGCGCGCACTGGGACTTCCCGGAGCGCCAGCCGGAGAAGTACCCGCGCGAGCGGAGCATCGAGCACAAGTTCACGACGCCGGTGTTCGGGACCGCGCAGCCGCCCCAGGGGGTCTCCGGCGCCATCCGCCGATTCTCCTACGCGCGATTCAGCGAGGGGCGCGCCGCGCACTGGCTGCTCCTCATCGCCGCGGACCGGGTGAACGCGGTCGAGGGCCATCTCGCGTCCTTCCTGACGCTCCGTCCGGACAACCCGATCACCGAGACCGGGATCCTGAGCGAGCCCCGCCGCCGACCGATCTCGTCGCGCTTCGGCCGCAACCGGGTGGACCTCGCGCACACGTGGATCGACCCGATCCTCGTCGCCGGGCCATGGGTGCTCGCCGGCTGGGGCGTGCTCACCGTCGTACGCCGGGTCGCGCGGCGGAAGTAGTCGCGAACGAGGGAATCCGAAGCCGAAGGTGCCCCGTAGGATCGTTTTCGGCGCTCGATGCGCCGATCGACCCACCGAAACGGAGCACCGTTGCCCCACCAGGACCTCCCCCTCGACCTCGTGCTGACCGCCGACACGATCCATGCCGAGCAGGAGGGGATCACCGCGATCGGCGTCCGCGCCGGCGAGATAGTCCTCCTCGGGTCACGCGAGGACGCTGCCGACTGGGGCGCGGACGACTCCGCGCGCGTCGACTTCGGCGACGCCACGATCACGGCCGGTCTCACCGACGCACACACCCACGCGCTCACCGGCGCGACTGTCACCGCCCTGGGCGTGGACCTCTCCCCCGCCCGCACGCTCGACGACATGCGGCGACTCCTGCGCGAGGAGGCCGACCGCACCACTGAGGGTGGATGGGTTCTCGGCTGGGCCCTCGACCCGAACCTGTACGCGGGGGCCGCGATCACGTCGGAGGTGCTCGACGACGCCGTCGGCGACCGCCCCGCGTTCGTGCGGCTCTTCGACGGACACGGCGCCGTGATCTCGCAGGCCGCGCTGCGGCTGCTCGGGATCGACGGGCCCGTCGAGTTCTCCACCAACTCCTCCGAGATCGTCTGCGACGCCGACGGGCGTCCCACCGGCCTGGTGCTGGAGGAGGCGGAGGACTACATCCGCGTGCGGATGCCCGAGCTCACCTTCGACGAGCAGGTGGCCGCCGTCCGCGCGAAGCTCGAGGCGATGGCGGCGACGGGGCTGGTCGCGACGCACCTGATGAACTTCGACGAGGAGCAGATCGACCTGCTCCGCGCCCTCGAGGCTGAGGCGCCGCTTCCCATGCGGCTGCGCTGCTCCCCGTTCTTCAACGCGGGCGCGCCCGTCGACGAGGAGATCGAGCGGGTCAGCGGGCTGCAGGGCGAGGCCGGCGACAGATGGGTCGTCGACGGTGTCAAGCTGATGCTCGACGGCACCATCGACAACGGGACGGCCTGGCTGCACGAGCCGGACACCCACGGCGAGTCGACGAAGTCGATGTGGCTCGACCCCGAGGCCTACCGGCACGCGGTGCACACCCTCGCGAGCCGCGGCATCGACACCGCGACCCACGCCATCGGCGACGCCGCCATCCTCATGGCCGTGGAGGCCATCGCCGGGATCCCCGCTGAGCACCGGACGAACACCCGGCACCGGATCGAGCACATCGAGACCCTGCCGGAGGAGACGATGCGGCGCCTCGTCGAGGCCGACGTGATCGCCAGCATGCAGCCGACCCACTCCACCCTCTACGTCTGGGCGGATCACACCGACAACTGGAGCGAGCGGCTCGGCTGGGACCGCGCGCACGTGAACGGCTTCCGCTACCGGGAGCTGCGCGACGCAGGCGCCGTCGTCGCCCTCGGCTCCGACTGGCCCATCGCGCCGTTCGACCCGAGGCAGATCCTCGCCGACGCCCAGCTGCGCCGGCCGCATGACCGGCCCGAGGTGCAGCCCGTGCTCCCGCAGCAGGCGCTCACCGCCCAGCAAGCGCTCGAGGGCTACACGAGCGCGGCCGCCTACTCGGTGGGCTGGGAGGACCGCACCGGCACCATCGAGGCCGGGCGCTGGGCCGACCTGACGGTGTTCGCCCAGGACCCCCTGACCACCGACGCGCAGGCGATCGCCACGTCGCCGATCCTCGCCACGGTCGTCGCAGGCCAGGTCCTCCGCGACGGCCGCCCCGACTAGCGGAAGGGGTGCGGGTGCGAGGAGCGACGCTCGAGCGCGTCGCCTGGGGTGACGAGCGGGCGGTGGCGCTGCGCCGGCAGCTCGACGTGGAGATGGCGGAGCGGTACGGCACCGGTGCCGGGCGGGAGCCCGCCGACCTGACCGCGAAGCGCGCTCGGGCCCTCGCGGTGCGCCACTCCGATGTGGTGCTCACCCTGCTGGCGGTCGCCGACGACGGGACTCCGGCCGGGCACATCGCCTTGCGGCGGCTGGGCGAGGAGTGGGAGGTCAAGCGCCTCGCCGTGCTCGCGGACTACCGGCGCCGCGGGATCGCCGCCGCCCTGCTCGACGCGGTCGAGGACGAAGCCCGCCGCGGCGGGGCCCCTCGGCTGATCCTGCAGGCGGGCGAGCAGCAGCCGGAGGCGCTGGCGCTCTACGAGTCGCGCGGCTGGACTCCCATCCCGGTGTACGAGCCGTACGTCGAGACGATGCCGCGCTCCCGGTGCTTCGAGAAGGTTCTTCCCGCCTGACGCCCACTGATCTGCAACTACCGGTTGCGCGATGTCAGGGAGGAACCCTAGGCTGACCCGCAACCGATAGTTGCAGGAGGGTGTCATGGAGCTGGGGAGCATCGAGCGCGAGTTCTACGTCGACGCACCGCCCGAGGTCGTCTTCACCGTGGTGAGCGACCCCGACCACGTCGCCCAGTGGTGGCCCGACGAGGCGCGCTACGAAGCGGTCGTGGGATTGCCCGGCGAGATCCTCTTCGCCCACCCGGATGGCGGGAAGGTGGAGGCGCTCACGGTCGTCGACCTGCGGTCGCCGACCCGCTTCGCGTTCCGCTGGACACACCCGGCCGACGAGGAGGCGGTCGAGGGCAACTCCCTCCTCGTCACCTTCGACCTGGTCCCGCAGGGCGCGGGAACCCTCGTCCGCTTCCGGGAGACAGGCTTCCGGGAGCGCGGCTGGACCGAGGCCGCGGCCGAGGCGGCACGGAAGGATCACGTCGAGGGCTGGGACCACTTCCTGCCACGCCTCGTCGCGTACGCCGCGACGCCCAGCGCCCGCCCGTGAGCGACCCGCTCGACGACCAGCTCTGGTCGGCGATCGGCGACCCCACCCGGCGCCGGCTGCTCGACGTGCTGCTCACGGCCGGCTCGGGCACGTCGACGACCCTCAGTGAGCAGCTGCCGGTGAGCCGGCAGGCAGTCGCGAAACACCTGGCCGTGCTGACCGATGCCGGGCTCGTGCACGGCCGGACGACAGGCCGCGAGCGGCGCTACAGCATCGACGAGGAGCAGTTCGCCCGCGCGCTCGCGCAGCTCCAGGCTGTGAGCAGCGCCTGGGACGGCCGGCTCCGCCGCATCACCCGCCTCGCCGAGGCGTTGCACAAGCAGCAGCAGCAGGACCACCCGACCGACGACGAAGGGAACACCCCATGACCGACCTGACCCACTCCATCACCGTGGATGCGACCAGGCAGGAGGCCTACGAGGCCATCCTCGACGTCCGCTCCTGGTGGGGAGCCACCAACATCGTCGGCCCCACCGACACGGTCGGCGCAGACTGGTTCTACCTGGTGCCGGACATCCACTTCTCCAAGCAGCGCACCTCGGAGCTCATCCCCGGCGAGCGGGTCGTGTGGGAGTTCGCCGACGGCTACCTGGACTTCCTCGCCGAGAAGGAGGAGTGGATAGGCACCAAGGGCCGCTTCGACATCTCCTCCGATGGGGACCGCACGCGCGTGACCTTCACCCACGAGGGGCTGACGGCGGGCGACGAGTGCTTCGACGTCTGCTTCGACGCCTGGCGGCACTACATCACCGGCAGCCTGGCGCAGCGGATCACGACCGGCAGCGGCACGATGCGCACGCACGAGGAGGACGTCGCGGCGGTGCGGCGGCACGCCGAAGCCCGGCACTGACCACCGAGGGGCTCCACAGCCCGCAGAGGCCAGGGCTTCTCCCGCCGGCCTCGGAGGGGGCACTCTTAGGCCATGCAGCGGATCGAGCGCTTCGAGCGCGACGGACTCACCTTCGATGTGTCCGACAGGGGGCCGCTCGACGGGCCGGTGACGATCCTGCTGCACGGCTTCCCCCAGGACCGCTTCACCTGGGACGCCGTCGCAGAGCGGCTGGCGACGGCGGGTGTCCGCACCCTCGCTCCCGACCAGCGGGGCTACTCCCCCGGCGCTCGGCCTCGCGGGCGCCGGCGCGTACCGTCCCCGGGAGCTCGTGCGCGATGTCGTCGCCCTCGCCGACGCGGCGGGCGCCCAGCGGTTCTCTGTAGCCGGCCACGACTGGGGCGCGATAGTGGGCTGGTGGCTGGCGCGCGCCGCACCGCAGCGGCTCGACCGCCTCACCGTCGTGTCCACGCCGCACCCGCGGGCCGTCTTCAAAGCTCTCTTCTCGTCAGATCAGGCGATCCGGGCGTCCTACATCGCGCTCGTCCAGGTGCCGGTGCTCGCCGAGGCGCTGATCCGCCCCCGGCTCGGCGGCATGCTCCGCTCGGCGGGCCTGCCGGAGGAGATCGCCCAGCGGTACGCGCTCCGGATGGCCGAACCGGGCGCGCTGACCGCCGCATTCAACTGGTACCGCGCGGCGCTCCTCCCGGGCGGCGGCCGCCCCGGCGGGGAAGGGCCCATCCGGGTGCCGACCCGCTTCGTCTGGGGCAGCCGCGATCCGGTGCTGCGCCGCCGAGCCGCGGAGCTCACCGGCGACTACGTGGCGGCCCCGTCCGACTTCGTCGAGCTGAAAGGCGGCCACTGGCTGCCGGAGAAGCACCCCGACGAGCTGGGGGACCTCATCCTCCGCCCGCTCTGAGCCGACGGCTCAGGTCGCGGTGGCGAGGGCCACGTAGACGGCGGACACCGACCACTCCGCGCCGTCCTCCGCCGTCACGTACAGCGTGGGCACGTCCGGCAGCAGGAAGTCCGTCACCGCCGTGGATCCGGCGTCGCCCGCCGAGCAGGACGCGCTCGGGTTGCCGTACTGCTCGATGCCCCAGGAGAAGTCGCCGGCCGACCGGCAGGTGAAGGTCACCCGCAGGGCGTTGGCGTCGGACGGCGCGAGCGGCAGCGCGATGCGGGCCGAGCCCACCCCCCGCTCCTCGGTCACAGCGGAGACGAGCGCGGCGTCCGGCGCCTGCGGCCTGCCGCCTCCGCCCGCGAGGAGGGTGAGCGCCGAGGAGAAGGCGCCGCCCAGCACGAGCGCGGCGACCGCCACCCACGCCACGGGTCGCACCCACGCCCGCTGGCGGGGGACGTAGCCGTCCTCGCCGTCGAGCTCGCGCTCCTCGTCCATGCGGTTCCTCCTGCGGTCGGTGGCCCAGTCTGCCACCCCGCCCGGTGTTCCCCTCAGGCGACGGGGTCGCGCGCCGGCTCGGGCAGGTTCTCGGGGACCACGCTCGGGGCGCGGCGGATGGCGAGACTGACCACCGCGGCGACGACGCAGAGCCCGGCGGCGGCGAACCAGGCGATCGTGTAGTGGCCGGTGCTGTCGCGGATGGCACCGGCCGCCGTGGCCGCGATCGCCGCTCCGAACTGGTGCGCGGCGAACACCCAGCCGAAGACGATCGGCCCGTCCGCCCCGAAGAGCTCGCGGCACAGGGCCACGGTGGGCGGAACCGTGGCGACCCAGTCGAGGCCGTAGATGACGATGAACAGCATCATCGGCGGGTGCACCGTGGCCGACAGGAGGAAGGGCAGCACCAGCAGACCGAGCCCGCGACCGGCGTAGTAGACGGCGAGCAGGATGCGCGGGTTGAACCTGTCGGTGAGCCAGCCGGAGGCGATGGTGCCCGCGATGTCGAAGATGCCGACGACGGCCAGGAGCCCGGCGGCCGTGGTCTCCGGCATGCCGTGGTCGTGCGCGCTCGGGATGAAGTGGGTGCCGACCAGCCCGTTGGTGGTCGCGCCGCAGATGGCGAAGCCGGCGACGAGCGCCCAGAAGGTGCGGGAGCGGCTCGCCCGCCGCAGCGTCGAGAGGGCCGCCCGGGCGGCGTTGCCCGACGACAGGGGCGTCGGCCGCCACGACTCCGGGGCGCCGAACGGCGTCACGTTCATGTCCTCGGGCCGATCGCGCAGGAAGATCAGCACCAGCGGCACCACGGCGAGGGCGGCGGCCGCGACGACGAGCGTCGCCTGCCGCCAGCCGGAGTCGACGACGAGCTGGGCGACGAGGGGCAGGAAGATCAGCTGACCCGTCGCTCCCCCAGCCGTCAGCACGCCGACCACCAGGCCGCGGCGCTTGAGGAACCACTGATCGGCGACGGTCGCGGCGAAGACGAGGGCCATCGAGCCGGTGCCGAGCCCGATGAGGAGCCCCCAGGTCAGCACGAGGATCCACGGGGACGTCGCGAAGATACTCAGGGCAGCGCCGGCGGAGACGAGCAGCAGGGCGACGCTCGTGATGATCCGGATGCCGAAGCGGTTCATCAGGGCGGCGGCGAACGGCGCGGTCAGCCCGTAGAGGATCAGGTTCACCGTCACCGAGGCGGAGATCTCGGTGCGCGCCCACCCGAACTCGTCCTCGAGGGGCAGCATCAGCGCGCTCGGGGCGGCCCGGAAGCCGGCTGCGGCGACCAGTGCCACGAATGCGACGGTGGCGACGATCCAGGCGGGGTGGAAGCGCCGGGTGCGGGGCACTGCGGGCGGGCGACGGGTCGAGGTCACCGGATCATTCTGGTGGCGCCTGGGGACCGGGCTGCGAGAGCGGTGCCGGTGCCGCCGTCTTCGGCAGGATGTCGATCCTCCCTGGCCGGTCGGGACCGCCTCGCGAGCCGGCCTGCCCGGCCCTCCTCACTGGGTGGCGGCGATCCAGTCGGAGAGGATCGCCCGGACGGCGGCGGTGCGCTCGCGGACCTGGCCGGCGCCGGTGAAAGTGAGCAGTGCCCGGTCGGGCGACTTCCACTCGAGCAGGCCGTCAGGATCGGCGACGGCTGCCTTCAGCCCGAGCCCCCGCTTCTTCCTCGCTCCTGCGTGGAGCACGAGGAGCAGGGGCGCGCCGGGACGCAGGTTGGTGGTCGCGAAGTGCTCGGCGATGGCGAAGCTCGGCGAGTTCCACTTGATCTCCTCGCGGATCCGCGGGTCGGCTCCGCGGACGACGGCGCACAGCTCGACCAGTGCCGGCGCGAGCGGCGAGTCCAGTCCGGCGAGGTGGGCATCGACCTCGGCGCGGCTCATGCAGTCCCGATCGACATCTCCGGGTCCGGCGTGCCGCGCGTGCGGGCGCCGTAGACCAGCGCTTCCCCGGTCACCGCATCGATCACACACTCGGCGGCGGACCCCTCCGGGTCCGTCGCCCCGGGTGACGTCGCCTCCACGTACACGTAGACGTAGCCGTCCTCGCGGGGCTCGACCACGGCCTCCGACGCCGGGGCGAACGTCACGTTGGCGCCGTCATGGAACGAGTCGCGGCTAAGTTCTCCGCACTGTTCGACGAGAGCCGCACGGAGCTCCTCCTCGTTCCCCGACTGCGTCGTCGCGGGCGAAGGCGTCTGGCTCGGCGTCTCGCTCGGGGCCGCCGACGGGGCCCCGGCGGGCGGGGTGCTGTCGGCGCCCGAACCGGGACTTGCCGCAGTGCACCCTGTGAGGACGAGCGCCGCGCTGATCGCCGCGATACTGAGGAACCGGTGCATGGGACCCCTCCCCCTGTCGATGCCGCCGATGCCGGTCAGAGTACCGCCCGAGCGCACACCGCTGAAGAGGGCCGGGACTGTAGGCGGCCTCAACTTCCCTTCAGCCTTCCGGTGTACCGTTCCCGCTGTCGGCCCACACAGTCCCGGCCGACATGAGGTGTGTCATGAGCAAGCGCCTGTCCCGTTGGCTTCCCGCCGCGATCATCCCCGTCGCCGTCGTGGGTGCCGCGATAGCGATCCCCGCCGCCGCCGGCGCCTCCCCCGAGCTGCCCGAGAGGACGGCGGAGGAGGTGCTCGTCTCGATCGCGGAGAACACCGCGGACGCGTACTCGGGCACCGTCGAGCAGACGTCGGACCTCGGCCTGCCGGAGCTGCCCAGCACCGGGATGGGATCCGCTGACGGCGCCGCCGACGCGATGGAGCTCCTCACCGCCGATCACGAGCTCCGCGTCTTCGTGGGCGGCGACGACCGCATGCGCCTGCAGATCCTCGACCGTCTCGCTGAGCGGAACGTCGTGGTGAACGGCGACGACGTGTGGCTCTACGACTCCCGCGCGAACGCCGCCACGCACCTGGTGCTCCCCGAGGGCGCGAGGGCCAGCGCTCCCGCCACCGGCTGGACTCCGGAGGAGGCCGCCGAGTCGCTGCTCGAGGCGATCGAGCCCAGCACCGACGTGACCGTCGACGGGACCGCGATGGTCGCGGGCCGTGCCGCCTACGTCCTCACGCTGACGCCCGACGAGGGCGAGGACACCCTCGTCGCAAGCGCCTCGCTCGCGGTGGACGCTGAGACCGGCCTGCCGCTCTCCGTCGAGGTCGACGCGGTCGGCCAGGACGAGCCCGCCTTCTCGGTCGCCTACACGAGCATCGACTTCACCGCCCCGGACGCCGGACTGTTCGAGTTCGAACCGCCGGCCGGCGCGACCGTCGAGGAGGAGCAGCTCCCGAGCGACCTCGGCGAGCACTCCGCAGATGGGGTGGACCACCCCGAGCCGGTCCTCTCCGGCAGCGGCTGGGACGCCGTCGTGGCGCTCCCTGTCGGCGACGCGCTCGCCTCCGGTGACCCCGAGGCCGCCCGCATGCTCGCTCAACTGACCACCGCGGTCGACGGCGGGCGCGCGATCGAGACCTCGCTGGTGTCGGTGCTCCTCACCGACGACGGGCGGGTGCTGGCGGGAGCTGTGCCGGTGGACCGGCTCGTCGCGGCCGTCGCCGAATAGCCGAGCCCGGATTTCCGAGCAGCCGAGCGGTGGGCCTCTCCGACCTCGCGATCGAGACGCACGCGCTCACGAAGGTATTCGGACGTCAGACGGCGGTCCGGGAGCTGGACCTCGCTGTCCCCCGCGGCGCCGTCTTCGGCTTCTTGGGGCCGAACGGCTCCGGGAAGACGACGACGATCCGGATGCTGCTCGGGCTCGCCTCTGCCACGAGCGGCCGGATCGGCATGCTTGGCTCGGACATCCCCGGCAGCGCCCGGACTGTGCTCCCCCGCGTGGGCGCACTCGTGGAGGGACCCGCGTTCTACCCGTTCCTCAGCGGGCGGGCGAACCTGCACCGCCTGGACAGCGCCAACCCGTCTGCGCCAGCACGGACGCGGTCAGCCCGCGTGGACGCCGCACTCGATCGGGTCGGTCTCACTGCCGCCGCCGGCAAGCGCGCGACCGCGTACTCGCTGGGCATGAAGCAGCGGCTCGGCATTGCGAACGCCCTGCTCACTCCGCGTGAGCTGCTCATCCTGGACGAACCGACGAACGGGCTCGACCCCCAGGGCACGCGTGAGGTGCGCACCCTCATCCGCTCGCTCGCCGACGACGGCACGACGATCTTCCTCTCCAGCCACCTGCTCGCCGAGATCGAGCAGGTCTGCACCGACGTGGCGGTCATGACCGGCGGCCGCCTCGTCGCGCAGGGCAGCCTGGACGAGCTCCGAGCGGAAGGCACGCACCGCGTGCGGATCGAGACGCCCGACCCGGGTCCCGCCGGGCAGGTGCTCGCCCGGCTCGGCCTCGAGCCCGACGCGGCGGAGGGCGCGACGGTGACCGCCGCGCTGCCCGCGGGCGGGCAGGCCGCAGAGGACATCGTGGTCGCGCTCGTCTCGGCGGGCGTGCGGGTGCGGGGCTTCGCCGTCACCGGGCTGAGCCTCGAGGAGCGCTTCGTGGCACTCACCGGCGAGGGGTTCGACGTTGCGCAGTGACCGCGCCCTGCTCCGCTCCGAGGTGCGGGTCCTCTTCGGGCGGTTGCGCACCTGGGCCATGCTCGCCGCCCTCGCCGCGGTGCCGATCCTCATCGCCGTCGCCATCAAGCTCGCCGGCCCCACCGCGCAGGGCCGCGGTCCGGCGTTCCTCAGCAGCGTGACCGAGAACGGCCTGTTCGTCTCGCTGACCGGGCTGGTCGTGTCCATCCCGCTGTTCCTGCCGCTCACCGTCGGCGTGGTCGCGGGCGACACCATCGCCGGGGAGGCGAACCTCGGAACCCTCCGCTACCTGCTGGCAGCGCCGTCCGGCCGGGTCCGGCTGCTGCTCGTGAAGTTCGCGGGTGTCGCGCTGTTCTGCGTCGCGGCGACCCTCACCATCGTCACGGTGGGGGCGATCATCGGCGCCGCCCTCTTCCCGATAGGCCCGGTCACCCTCCTCTCGGGCGACACGATCAGCATCGCCGAATACGCGGTGCGCGCCCTGCTCCTCGCGGCATACGTGACGGTCTCGATGCTCGGACTCGCCGCTGTCGGCCAGTTCCTGTCCACGCTCACCGTCGTCCCGGTCGGCGCGATGGCCGCCACCGTCGTGCTCGCGGGGGCGTCACAGATCCTCGACCAGATCCCGCAGCTCGAATGGCTGCACCCCTGGCTGTTCAGCCACCACTGGCTCGGCTTCGCCGACCTGCTGCGCCAGCCCATCAGCTGGGATTCGTTCGCCGACAACGCCCTGCTGCAGCTCGGCTATGTCGTCGTGTTCGGCGCTCTTGCAGTCGCGCGCTTCCGGGGCAAGGACGTGCTGAGCTGAGCCCGCGGGCCTACCCTCGCACCATGACCGAACTCCCGCCCGACGCCGCTTCCGACGCCCCCTCCGGCAACGCTTCGGACACCGCGGCCGACAGCGTCACCCCCAGCGCCACCGACAGCGTGGGCGGCACCGACTCCGACTCCTCACGCGGAATCGACGGGCGCCTGATATCCGGGCTGCGCGTCGTCATCGAGGTGAGCGACTGGGATGCGGCTGTCGCGTTCTACCGTGACGCCCTCGGCCTGCCCGGGCAGCAGGGCTACTCGAATGAGGAGAGCAGTCAGCTGGTGCTCGAGGCGGGGCGCGCGACGATCGAGCTCGTGCACCCGGTCCTCCCCACCGTCGATGCGAAGGGGCCCGCACACGACCTCCAGACCGGGAACGGCGACG
>DATCMN010000024.1:0-6134 GCA_036563405.1 Naasia sp.
CACGCTCAGGACGACCTCGTCCCCGTGGTCGATGCCGAGCGAGATGACGCCGAGGATGCTGGCGGCGTTGACCGTCCGGGCGCCCTTGGTGAGCTGCACCGGCACGCCGGCCTTCGCGGCCGCCTGGGTGAAGACGGCGGCGGGTCGGGCGTGCAGCCCGTGGGCGGATGCGACGACGACAGTGCGTTCCGGCACGATCACTCCTTCGTTTCGAGACTGGGAGCTCCACCGTAGGCAGGAGCGGAGGCGAGTTCGCGGGCTTGCGCCACGGCCGCTGCGGCACCATCGGAGCCGAAGGCGTCGACGGGGAGCAGGGCGACCGGGAGCGGGGCGACGAGCACCCGGACGGCGTCGAGTCGCGCGGCGAGCTGCGGGGCCAGCAGCACCCCGGCGACGGCACTGTCCGGCCGGAGGGCGTCGAGTGCGGTGACCCGGATTGTGAGGTCCGGGGCGAGAGCCTGCATGCGGCGGGCGAGGAAGGTGCCGGAGACCCCGGCGACGCATACGAGGAGCACGTCGGTCACGGGCGCCTCCTCGCGGTCCTGGTCCAGCGCTCGCCAGTCTCGCGCCGGGCGCGGCGGCTCGCCAGCAGATGTTCTTCCGCGGGCGCGGAAGTGCGTCTGCGGACGGGTGCCCCGCGTCGCGAGGTGATTGAGTGGACACACGATGTCCGACAAGACGCCCCAGCTGCTCGAGCACCTCGCCCGAGCCGACGGCTGGGTGGGCGCGGCGGAGCTGGCCGACCGCCTCGGCGTCAGCACGCGCACCGTGCGCAGCTACGTGACGGCGATCAAGGCCGCCGCGGCGCCCCTGGAGGTCGTCGCCTCGTCCACGAGCGGCTACCGGCTCAACCGGGACGCGTACGCGCGGTACACCTCGGACTCTGCACGCCGGCCGGGCTCTCCCGAGAAGCCCCGCGAGCGGGTCGCCTTCCTGGTGACGACGCTGACCGAGTCGAGCGCGGAGCACGCGGTGCACACCCTCGCCGATCGCCTCTACGTCTCCGAGTCCACCCTCGAATCGGACCTCCGGCGGGTGCGAGCCCTCGCTCGGGAGGCCGGCGCCGACCTCGTCAGGAGCGGCGACAGGGTGCGCATCACCGGCGACGAGGACGCCCTGCGCCGGCTGATCAGCCGGATCTTCCGCGAGGAGAGCGCGCGGGGGATGTTCGACCTCCGTCAGGTGCAGGAGGCGTTCGCTGTCGGCGACCTGAGCGCGTTCAAGACCGACGTGATCGCCCTGCTCCAGTCGTCCGGCTACGCGGTGAACGACTTCGGCCTGGACGGCGTGCTCGTGCACACCGCCATCGCGGTCGAGCGGACCCGTCGCCTCGGCCCGGCCGCCCGCGCCGGAGCCCCGGCACCCCCAGGCGCCGGCCACTCGGCCGAGGGAGCTTCGGGCGGCGGCGATACGGCCGAGGTCGAGCTGGCGCTGGCGCCTCTCGTCGAGCGCCACTTCGGTGCGGCGCTGCCCGCCGGGGAGCTGACCTCGCTCGCGCTCCTCCTCGTCACGCGGGTGGGGACCCGTCAGCGTGCGCAGGAGGCGGCCGGCGCCGACCGGAACGTGGTCGCGCGCATCCTGGCCGAGGCCCAGCGCGAGTACCTGGTGGATCTCGACGACGACGAGTTCCTCCTGCGCCTCACCCTGCACGTGCGCAACCTGGTGGCGCGCGCACGGAGCGGTTCCGCCACGCACAACCCGCTCGCCCGCAGCATCAAGACCTCCTACCCGCTGACCTACGAGCTCGCCGTGTACCTGGCGAGCGGGGTCCAGCGCGAGTACGGCATCACGGTGAGTGAGGACGAGATCGCCTTCCTGGCCCTGCACGTCGGCTCGCACCTGGAGCGGCATGCACGCCCGGAGGACGAGGTCACGGCGGCCCTCGTGCTGCCCGGCTACCACGACCTCGCCGACCTGGCCCGCGGCCGCATCGAGGCGGCTGTCGGCAGCGAGCTGCGCATCGTCACCGTGCTCCCCCGGTCCGACGCGCCCCTCGCCGGGCTGGGCACCGACCTCGTCATCACCACGCTGCCGCGGGTGGGCACTCCCGAGACGGTCGTGGTGGTCAGCCCCTTCCCGACCCCCGTCGAGCTCGATGCGGTCCGCACCGCCGTCGCCCGCGTGCGCCGCCATCGACGCCGCAGCCGCATCAAGGACGAGCTGCTGCGCTACCTCGACGAGCGGCTCTACGTGACCGATCTGACCGCCACCGACGAGTCCGGCGTGATCCGGGAGCTCGGCGAGCGGATGATCGCGCTCGGCCACATCGACGAGGCGTACCTCGACGGCGCGCTGGAGCGCGAGCGCCTGAGCTCGACGGCGTTCACCGAGACGCTCGCCGTGCCGCATTCGATGGCGATGACGGCGGAGCGGACCGCCATCGCCCTCGCCGTCAGCGAGACGCCCATCCAGTGGGGGGACGGCCGTGTCAACGTCGTCGCCCTCGTCGCCTTCAGCGCGGAGGGCCGGGCGGCGTTCCAGACGGTGTTCGAGCAGTTCGTCGACGTGTTCGCCGACCGAGCCGACGTGCAGCGACTGCTCCGCGGCCGGAAGGACTTCCCGTCCTTCATCGAGCGCCTGGTCGCCGTCATCGACTCCTGACGGCGGCGCAGCAGGCCGACTTCACCTGCCCTCAACAGGAACACGTCCCCGTCAACAGGCGGCGAGGGCGCTGTCCTGCCTGTCGAAGAGCAGGAGGTCCTGTTGAGCGCAGGAAGAGAAGTGGGTGAGCCGTGGGCAGCCGGGCGCCGCGGATCCGGCTCTCCAGGCTGCCGCGGCTGCCGCGGCTTCAAGGCGCTTTGGACGGGCTCACCGTCGGACCTCACCTGCCCTCAACAGGCTGGATTGCCGCCAACAGGCTCGGACACCGGTTTCTGGCCTGTTGGAGCCAGGACAGCCTGTTGAGCGACGGTAGGCCGACCGGGACTACTCTCGCTCAGCAGGCAGTTCCCTCGCTCAGCAGGCAGAAGCCGGGCATATCGGCCCCTTCAGGGCGGAAGCGCCTGCTGAGGGAGAGGAATGTGCCTGCCGTAGGCGTGGGGTCAGCCCTGAGGAGCGGGGTCAGGCGCGGTCGGAGGCCGGCAGCGGGATGCCCCGCTCCGCCAGCGCCTCGGCGATGCGCTCGGTGACCTCGTCGACGGTGCCGAGGCCGTCGACCTGCACCAGGAGACCACGCTCGGCGTACAGCCGCAGCAGCGGCGCGGTCTGGCGCTCGTAGACCTCGAGGCGGTGCCGGATCACGTCCTCCGTGTCGTCGGCACGCCCCTGGTCCTTCGCACGCTTGAGGAGGCGGGCGACGGTCTCGTCCTTGTCGGCGACGAGCTCGATGATCGCGTCCAGGCTGTGCCCGCTCCGCTTCAGGATGCCGTCCAGCGTGTCCGCCTGCGCGGGCGTTCGGGGGTACCCGTCGAGCAGGAACCCGCCGTCGGCGTCCGCCCACGTGAGCCTGTCGGCGACGAGGTCGTTGGTCACGGTGTCCGGCACGTACTCGCCTTGGTCCATGTAGGACTTCGCGAGGATCCCGAGCTCCGTGCCAGCCCGCACGTTCTCGCGGAAGATGTCGCCGGTCGAGATCGCGGGGATGTCGTACGCGGTGGACAGCCGCGCGCCCTGGGTGCCCTTGCCTGCGCCGGGCGGGCCGACGATCAGGAGGCGTGCGCCCCCGTGCTGCGTCGCCGTCACCGGAGGAGGCCCTCGTAGTGGCGCTGCTGCAGCTGCGAGTCGATCTGCTTCACCGTCTCCAGGCCGACGCCGACGATGATCAGGATCGAGGCGCCGCCGAACGGGAAGTTCTGGTTGGCGCCGACCATCACGAACGCGATCAGCGGGATGAGCGCGATCAGGCCCAGGTAGATGGAGCCGGGCAGGGTGACGCGGGTGAGCACGTAGTCGAGGTACTCGGCGGTGGGCCGGCCCGCGCGGATGCCGGGGATGAAGCCGCCGTACTTCTTCATGTTGTCGGCGACCTCCTCCGGGTTGAAGGTGATCGCGACGTAGAAGTAGGTGAACCCGACGATGAGCAGGAAGTACAGCGCCATGTAGAGCGGGTGGTCGCCCTGCGTCAGGTAGTTCTGGATCCAGACGACCCACGCCTGCGGCTCCTGGCCGGCGGCGGGCTGGTTGAACTGCGCGACGAGCGCGGGCAGGTACAGCAGCGACGAGGCGAAGATGACCGGCACGACGCCCGCCATGTTGACCTTGATCGGGATGTACGTGTTGTTGCCGCCGTAGGTGCGCCGGCCGACCATCCGCTTCGCGTACTGCACCGGGATGCGCCGCTGGCTCTGCTCGACGAACACGACGCCGAGCACGATGAGCAGGCCGATCGCGATCACGACGAGGAACGTCTCGATGCCCTGCGCCACGGCGATGCCGTACAGCGAGGTGGGGAACGTCGCCGCGATGGAGGTGAAGATGAGCAGCGACATGCCGTTGCCGATGCCGCGCTCGGTGATCAGCTCACCCAGCCACATGATGAGGCCGGTGCCCGCCGTCATGGTGACGACCATCAGCAGGATCGCGTACCAGGCGTCGTTCGTGATCAGCTGCGCGCAGGACGGGTCGCTGTTCTGCGGGAACAGCGCGCCACTGCGGGCGACGGTGATCAGGGTCGTGGACTGGAGGACGCCGAGCGCGATGGTGAGGTAGCGCGTGTACTGCGTCAGCTTCGCCTGGCCGGACTGGCCCTCCTTGTAGAGGGTCTCGAAGTGCGGGATGACCACGCGCAGGAGCTGCGTGATGATCGACGCGGTGATGTACGGCATGATGCCGAGCGCGAAGATCGACAGCTGGAGGAGCGCGCCGCCCGAGAAGAGGTTGACGAGCTCATAGAGGCCGCTCGTGCCCTGGTTCTGCGCCAGGCACTGCTGCACGTTCTGGAAGTCGACGAACGGCGCCGGGATGAACGAGCCCAGCCGGAAGAGCGCGACGATCCCGAGCGTGAATCCGATCTTGCGTCGGAGGTCGGGCGTGCGGAAGATCCGTCCGATAGCTCTGAACACGCGGGATTGCCTCTTTCGGTGGGATAAACGGCGACGTGGCCGGGGCGAGCCCCGGCCACGTCGTCGAGCGAAGAGAGCCTATAGCTCTCCTCGGACTACTGGATGGAGCCACCCGCGGCGACGATCTTCTGCTCGGCCGAGCGGGAGACCTTGTCGACGGCGACGTTCAGCTTAACCGAGATGTCTCCGGCGCCCAGCACCTTCACCTTCTCGTTCTTGCGGACGGCGCCCTTCGCCACGAGGTCGGAGACCGTGACGTCCCCACCCTGCGGGAAGAGTTCCGCGAGCTTCTCCAGGTTCACGACCTGGTACTCCACCCGGAACGGGTTCTTGAAGCCGCGGAGCTTCGGGGTGCGCATGTGCAGCGGCATCTGCCCACCCTCGAAGCCGGCCTTCACCTGGTAGCGGGCCTTCGAGCCCTTGGTGCCGCGGCCTGCGGTCTTGCCCTTCGAGCCCTCACCGCGACCGACGCGCGTGCGCTCCTTGCGGGAGCCGGCGGCGGGACGGAGGTGGTGGACCTTCAGGACCTTGTCGCGCGCCGGCGCTGCGGTCGCCTCGGCGGTCGGCTTCGCGGTGCGCGAGGCCTTGGCGGGGGCGGCCGCGGCGGGCGCGGACTCGGTGGACACGGCAGCCGCGGGTGCGGCGGCCTTGGTCCGGGTCTTCTTCGGCGCGCTCTCGGCGGCCGGGCTGGTGGTCTCGTCGGCCATCAGTCGATCTCCTCAACCTTCACGAGGTGAGCGACAGTGCGGACGTAGCCGCGGTTCTGCGCGCTGTCCTCGCGCACGACGCTGTCGCCGATGCGCTTGAGTCCGAGCGAACGCAGCGTGTCGCGCTGGTTCTGCTTCTCACTCACCTTGGACTTGATCTGGGTCACCTTCAGCGACGCCATCAGACACCTGCCTTCGCGTCGGCCGCGTGGGCGGCCGCGTCCTGCTCGGCGCGCAGGAGGCGTGCCGGGAGGACCTCGTGGAGCTCGAGGCCACGACGGGCGGCGACCGAGGCGGGCTCTTCGAGCTGCTTCAGGGCCTCCACCGTGGCGTGCACGATGTTGATCGTGTTGCTCGAGCCGAGCGACTTGGAGAGCACGTCGTGGATTCCGGCGCACTCGAGGACGGCGCGGACGGGGCCGCCCGC
>DATCMN010000026.1:0-9544 GCA_036563405.1 Naasia sp.
GACAGCGAACATGTAGGAGATCACCTGGCTGCGCATCTCGAGCGGGAAGATCTCGCTCACGGTGAGGTACGCGGATGAGGCGCCCGCCGAGGCGAAGAAGAACGAGACGCACCAGAGGATCGTCTGCGTCGTCGCCGTCAGCGCGTCCATCGAGAAGAGGAACGCCGACAGCCCCAGCACCACCCCGCTGGTGACGTAGGTGAGGAAGATCATCTGGCGCCGGCCCCAGGTGTCGAAGAAGTGCCCGAGGATCAGGGGACCGAGCAGGTTGCCGATCGCGAACGGGAAGAAGTACCAGGACACCTGGGACGACTCGAGCCCGTAGAAGTTCGTCAGCACGAGCGCATAGGTGAAGAAGATCGCGTTGTAGAGGAAGGACTGCGTGATCATCATCGACAGGCCCATCACGGTGCGCTTCGGGTACTCCTTCCACAGCACCCGCCAAATGGTGCCGAACGGGATGCTGCCGGTCGCCTGCACCGTGATCGCCTTGGACTGCGGCACCTCCTCCAGGTGCACGCCGTCCTTCCGCACCCGCGCCTCGATCTCGTCGACTGTGCGTTCCGCCTCCTCCTCGCGGCCGTGGGTCATCAGCCAGCGCGGGCTCTCCGGGATGTGCCGGCGCAGGTAGATGATCACCAGGCCGAGCACGGGGCCGATGAAGAAGCCGAGCCGCCAGCCGATGTTCTCGTCGAACAGGTTGGTGTCGAGGAGGAACACGTTCGCGAAGGCGCCGAGCGCCGCACCGCCCCAGTAGGTGCCGTTGATGACGATGTCGATGCGCCCTCGATACTTCGACGGGATCAGCTCGTCGATGGCCGAGTTGATGGCCGCGTACTCGCCGCCGATGCCGAGGCCGGCGACGAAGCGGAAGATGTAGAGGAACCAGGGCTCCCAGGCGAGGCCCGCGATGCCGCTGCCCGCCAGATAGATGATCAGCGTGAGGATGAACAGCTTCCGCCGACCCAGCCGGTCCGCGAGGCGACCGAACACCAGAGCGCCCACCACCTGACCCACCAGGTAGACGCTTCCCGCGATCCCGACCTCGGTCGCGCTCATGCCGAGCGACTTCTGGTACCCGGCCGCTGCCACGATCTGGATCTCGAGCCCATCGAGGATCCAGGAGACACCGAGACCCACCACCACCGACCAGTGGAACCGGGTCCACGGGAGGCGGTCCATCCGGGCGGGAACGAGACTCGCGTGCGGCCCTCGGCTCAGGGCGGCGGCCATGCGGGAAGGCATTCGACAGCTCCTCACTCTGCGGCGACCCCGCCGCATCCGGGGGGAATCTACTCGCGGCGTTTCCCCACCTCGCACGCAGGAGCGGGGGCTTGCTCAGCGCCGCCACTGAGGAGTAATGCGGCGCCGTGCACGACTGCACGATGCCGCCGCCGAGCGCAAGGGGGCGGACTTCCGGGGCTCCTGCCTCCGACGATGGTGTCGGTCCCGATCGAAGGAGAACCGGATGAAGTCAGTCGCCGAACAGAGCGTGGCGGAGCTGGGCGGGCGGATCAGCGTGCTCACCCGGCAGCAGAGCGACCATGTCGCGCTCGACGACCTGCTGCACCGCCTCGGCCGCTCGTCGCACCAGGAGCAGCTCCCCATCCTGCTGGAGCTCTACCGGCTCGTCTTCCCGCACGCGTTCGCCGAGGAGTCGGTGCTCTGGCCGGTCATGCGCCGCGTGCTGCCGGACGGCGAGGAGCTGACCCTGCAGGTGGAGCAGGAGCATCAGGAGGTGAACGAGCTGGTCACCCGGCTGGAACGCCTCGAGCTCGGCACCCCGGAGCGGCAGGCGGCTCTCGACCGGCTGGTCGAGGTGCTGCGCGAGGACGTCCGCGACGAGGAGGACGAGCTCTTCCCGCGCCTGCAGGAGCGGGTGTCCGTCGGCCGCCTGCGCCTCCTCGGGCTGGCCTGGGAGGTCGTCCGCCGGATCGCGCCGACGCGTGCGCATCCGATCGTCGCGCGTCGCCCGCCCGGCAACGTTCTCGCGGCGCTGCCGCTCACGGTCCTCGACCGCTCCCGGGACAGGCTGGATGGCATCCGCCTGAGGGGCGCCGGCACCGCGGGGCCAGCACTGCTCGCCACCACGTCGGCGCTCACCCGGGTCGCCCACGCCGTCGAGCACCTGCCCGCGCTGCGGCGGGGCGAGGATCCGTCCACCCGGGTCGACTCGAAGCCGGGGCCGCCGTGGGGGCTGCTCGGGGCGGCCGCGCTGCTCGCCGTCGCCGTGCCGATAGCGGTCGCCCGCCGACGGGGGCGTTGACGCCGTTCCTGTCGCGCCCCCGCGAACTGGGGACTGCGGGGAAGCGGTGAGCCACCCAGAGTGGACTCACCGCACCTGTCGGCTCTGCCGGCACGGTCGCATCGGGGGATGCGGAGAGCCGCGGTCGTGCAGCACCTTGGGGGACGTATGCACCGACGCGCGCGCATTTCGGCGACAGGAGGGGCCCTCCTCGTCGCGGTCGCTCTCGCATCGGTCCTCGTCGGCATCAGTGCGCCCCAGGGCGCGGACCTGCGCGCGGTCGCCGAGACCACGCCCGTGAGCACCGCGGGACCAGGCGCGATGGCCTCGCCCTCCGCGACGCCGACGCCGGCGCCCATCGTCCGCGACGACTACACCGTCACCGTCACCACCACCACTGCCCCTGCCGTCTCCCCCGGCACCGCCGGCTCGCCCGCCGCCTCCGATACCGAGCCGCCCACGACCGCGCCGCCCACGACCGCGCTGCCGGAGTGCGCGGCCGGCGAAGAGGCGATACCGCAGGGCGAAGAGGGCTACGACTGCGGCCCCGCCGACCTGGCCGACCCGAACACCACCGGCCAGCCGTCGGTCGCTCCTGAGCCTGCCCCTGCTGGCGGCGGCTACGGAGTCCCGAGCGGCACAGTCCTGACCGTGTTGAACGGGGATCAGATCATCACCACCCCGGGCGCGGTGCTGGACGGTCTGGACATCCACGGTCGAGTCATCGTCAAGGCGCCGAACGTGACCATCCGCAACTCGATCGTCCGCGGCGCCGACACGGGCAGCAAGCACGGTCTCGTCGACGCCCTGGCAGGCGCTGCCGGGCTGCGCATCATCGACACGGAGATAGCCGCAGCCGTTCCCAACTACTACGTCAACGGCATCATGGGCTACAACTTCGAGCTGCGCCGCGTGAACATCCACAGCGTCATCGACCAGGTGCACCTCACCGGCGGCAACGTCACGATCGCCGACTCGTGGCTGCACGACAACCTGCACTTCTCGCCCGACCCCAATCACGCGGACAACAAGAGCCACGACGACAACATCCAGATCCAGGCCGGCGACAACATCACGATCGTGAACAACATCCTGAGCGGCAGCCACACCGCGGCGGTGATCATCACGCAGGGCATGGGCAAGGTGTCGAACGTGCTGCTCCAGGGCAACCGCGTGGACGACGGCGGCTGCAGCGTCAACATCGCGGAGAACGCGCACGGACCCCTGGCCGGCATCTCGATCATCGACAACACCTTCGGGCTGACCATGAAGTTCGCCCGATGCGCCGTGGTCGTCAAGTCCGCCGGAACCACTCCCCTGCTCGGCGGCAACGTGTTCAGCGACGGCAAGCCCATCACCATCACGCGACACTGACCGGGTCCGCGCCTGCCGGCGAAGACCGGTGACGACCGGAACGCAGCGCCCACCCTTCGAAGAAGGTTGCGGGAGGTCTAGAAGGCGCCCTGCTGCGACCAGATCACGATGGCGGCGCCGACGTAGGCCACCCAGACGACATACGACAGGATCCGGTTCGCGAGGATCAGCCGGTGCGCGCCCGTCCGCACTTCGAGCGCGCGATGCTCGTGCGCGATGTAGCGGCGGCGGTACGCCCAGACAGCGTTCGCAGCGATGAGCGGGATGCCGAAGGCCTCAGCCACCACGCCGCAGAGCAGGAGCAGTCCCGTCGAGTCGGAGGACGGGTCGAGGCTGCCCGCCATCAGGATGCCCGCGGCGACGACGAGGTTGACCGCCAGCACCACGTTGAGGAGGAAGGTGTAGCGCTGCGGCCCCGTCCGGAACTCGGCCACGTCGGCGGGATCCGGGCTGCCGCCCTCGGGAATCTGCACCGCGGTTCGAGGAACGGTGACCCACCGCCAGCTGATGATCGGAATGGCGATCACTCCGTACACGGCGCCGCCGACGACCATCACGTAGGCGATCATGATCGCCACCGGGAACCCCGGAAGCAGCACCGCAGCGAGGAGCAGCAGCCCGACCGCGGTGAGTGCCACCCACAGCCAGCGGAAGGTTCGGCGCTCGGACGCGGGAGCCGTCTGCACCACCTCGTCGATACCGGTCATGCGGCCTCCTCGCGCCGAGGTCAGGCTACTGGGCACCCTTCCGCGGTGACCTTCACGCGGCGGTGGTGTCGTGGCCCCGCCGCGGGAGGCCCACAGCGATGCAGGGGCGGCTGCGACGCCGGCAGCAGGCGCGATGCGCCCCCGATCGGCCCAGCTCCTCGCCCCAGACGCCGACGGCGTATGGCGGAGTGAGCGCTCACTCACTTACGCTCGGCGACATGTCCCTCACCGACGCGGCCCAGCGCGAGCGCGCCCGCCCGCTGCCGCCCGACGACCGGCGGGAGGCCATCCTCTGGGCGGTGCTCCCCCTTCTCAAGGAGCACGGCAGCACCGTGTCCACTCGCCAGCTCGCCGAAGCGGCAGGGGTCGCCGAAGGCACCCTGTTCCGCGCGTTCGGCGACAAGGAGACCCTGATTCGCGCCGCGATCGAGAAGTTCTTCGACCCGCTGCCGCTGATGGCCGCGCTGCGCGCTCTCGATCGGGCGTTGCCGTTGCAGGAGCTGCTCGCCCAGATCCTCGCCCATCTCCGGGCGCGGTTCGCCGGCATCTTCCAGATGATGGGCGCGCTCGGCCTGTCGGAGCGCCCGGCCATCGATCCCGGGGTCACCGACCTGTGGCTGGGCACCCTGCGCGACGTGCTCGCCCCCCACGCGGACGAGCTGACGGAGCCGGTCGAGACAGTCGCCTACTACCTGCGCCTGCTGGCATTCGCATCGAGCTTCGAGCAGTTCAACGTGCGCCACGAGTTCGGCGCCGACGAGCTCGCCCGCCTCGTGCGTCGCGGCGTCGCGTGCGGGGAGGCGCTCTCGTGAAGATGCTCGGCCGCCTCCTCGTCCGCTTCCTCCGCCCGGCCTGGCCGCTGCTGCTCGGCGTCGTCGTGTTCCAGCTCATCCAGTCGATCGCGGTGCTCTACCTGCCCGCCCTCAACGCGGACATCATCGACGAGGGCGTCGCCGTCGGCGACACCGGGTTCATCGTGACCACCGGCGCGTGGATGCTCGGGGTCACCCTCATCCAGATCGTCGCCGCTGTCATCCAGGTCTACTTCGGTGCGCGAGCCGCGATGGCGCTCGGCCGGGACCTCCGCGGCGCCGTCTTCTCCCACGTCGGCGACTTCTCCCAGCGGGAGGTCGACAGCTTCGGCGCCCCGTCGCTCATCACCCGCACGACCAACGACGTGCAGCAGATCCAGATGTTCGTGCTGCTGACCTGCACGCTCCTCATCTCGACCCCCATCCTCAGCATCGGAGGAGTCGTGATGGCGCTGCGGGAGGACGTGGGGCTCAGCTGGATCATGGTCGTCTCGGTGCCGGCCCTGCTGATCGCCGTCGGCCTGATCATCGCCCGCATGGCGCCGGAGTTCCAGCGGATGCAGACGCGGATCGACGCAGTGAACCGGGTGATGCGCGAACAGCTGACCGGCATCCGGGTGGTCCGCGCGTTCGTGCGCGAGCCGATGGAGCGGGCTCGGTTCGCGGACGCCAACGCGCAGCTCACCGACACCGCGGTGCGGGCCGGCCGACTCTTCGCGCTGATGTTCCCCATCGTGATGCTCGTCCTCAACGTGTCGAGCGTGGCCGTGCTGTGGTTCGGCGCCTTCCGCATCGAGGACGGCAGCCTGCAGGTCGGCTCCCTGACGGCGTTCCTCAGCTACCTGGTGCAGATCCTCATGGCGGTCATGATGGCGACCTTCATGGCCGTGCTCCTCCCCCGCGCCGCCGTCTCCGCCGACCGGATCGGCGAGGTGCTCGGGACGGCGCCCTCGGTCCGGCCACCGATCGCGCCCACCTCGGAAATGCCGGATCCCGGCACCGTCGAGCTCCGAGGTGCGACCTTCACCTACCCGGGCGCCGAGCAGCCGGTCCTGCGGGACGTCACCCTCGTCGCGCGTCCCGGTACTACGACCGCGATCATCGGCAGCACCGGCTCGGGCAAGTCGACTCTCGTGAACCTGTTCCCCCGGCTGTTCGACGTCACCGGCGGCTCCGCCGTGATCGGCGGCGTGGACGTGCGGGAGCTCGATCCGGACGTGCTCTGGAACAGCATCGGCCTGGTCCCGCAGCGGGCCTACCTCTTCTCCGGCACCATCGCCTCGAACCTCCGCTACGGCAAGCCGGATGCGACGGACGACGAACTGTGGTCGGCGCTCGAGATCGCCCAGGCGCGGGACTTCGTGGAGGCACTGCCGGAGCGGCTCGACTCCCCAGTCGCGCAGGGCGGCACCAACCTGTCGGGCGGGCAGCGCCAGCGGCTGGCGATCGCCCGGGCGCTGGTGAAACGGCCTCCCGTGTACGTGTTCGACGACTCGTTCTCCGCCCTCGACACCGCAACCGACGCGCGACTGCGGGCAGCCCTCGCCCGCGACGTGGCCGACGCCACGGTGGTCGTGGTCGCCCAGCGCGTCTCCACCATCACGGGCGCCGACCAGATCCTCGTGCTCGACGACGGCGCGGTGGTCGCTCGCGGGACCCACACCGAGCTGCTCGACACCTCCGAGGAGTACGCGGAGATCGTCGCCAGCCAGCTGAGCACGGAGGAGGCCGTATGAGCGGCAGCAGCGCCCGCCCGGTCGCCCGTCCGATGCCGGGACCGCGCGGCGGCCCGTTCGGCGGGATGGGCATGCCCGCCGAGAAGGCGATGTCCTTCGGCCCGTCCGCGAAGCGGCTGCTCGGCAGGCTGAGCCCAGAACGGCTCCTCGTCTCCGCCGTCATCGCGCTCGGCGTGGTGAGCGTCGTGCTCGCCGTGATCGGGCCGAAGCTCCTCGGCGACGCGACGAACATCATCTTCGAGGGGGTGATCTCCTCCCAGCTGCCCGCAGGCGCGACGAAGGAGGAGGTGATCGCCGGACTCGAGGCGTCAGGCGACACCGAGCGGGCCGACCTGCTGCGCGGCATGGTCCTCACCCCCGGCGCGGGCATCGACTTCAGCGCCTTGCAGATCGTCCTCGGCGTCGCGCTGCTGCTCTACGTGGCGTCCTCCGTGTTCTCCTGGCTGCAGGGCTACATCTTGAACGGGATCACGCAGCGCACCGTCTACCGCCTCCGCGAAGAGGTCGAGGACAAGCTGCACCGGCTACCCCTGTCGTACTTCGACAGGACGCCGCGCGGCGAGCTGCTCAGCCGCGTGACGAACGACATCGACAACGTGTCGCAGTCGCTGCAGCAGACCCTCAGCCAGCTCCTCAACTCGCTGCTCACGGTGCTCGGCATCCTCGTGATGATGTTCGTCCTGTCGCCGCTCCTCGCGCTCATCGCGCTGATCACGATCCCCCTCACCGTGCTGGTGACCGCGGTCATCGCGAAGCGCTCGCAGAAGCTCTTCGTCGCGCAGTGGGCGCACACCGGCGAGCTGAACGCGCAGATCGAGGAGGCGTACACCGGGCACGCACTCGTCAAGGTGTTCGGCCGGCACCGGGAGGTGCGTGCGCGCTTCGGCGCGAAGAACGACGAGCTGTTCGAGGCGAGCTTCGGTGCGCAGTTTGTGAGCGGGATCATCATGCCCGCCACCACGTTCATCGGGAACCTCGTCTACGTCGTCATCGCGGTGGTCGGCGGGCTCATGGTCGCGGGCGGCACGATGCGCCTCGGCGACGTGCAGGCCTTCATCCAGTACTCGCGCCAGTTCACCCAGCCGCTCAGCCAGCTGGGCTCTATGGCCAACCTCCTGCAGTCCGGCGTCGCCAGCGCGGAGCGGGTGTTCCAGCTGCTCGACGCCGAGGAGCAGAGCGCGGACCCGGTGGCGGGTCGAGCGCCGACCGCCGCGACCGGGCGTCTCGCGTTCGAGCATGTCGCCTTCCGCTACGACCCGGCGAAGCCCCTCCTCGAGGACGTGTCGTTCGTGGCGGAACCCGGGCAGACGGTGGCGATCGTCGGCCCGACGGGGGCCGGCAAGACCACGCTCGTGAACCTGCTGCTGCGCTTCTACGAGCTGGACGGGGGCCGCATCACCCTCGACGGCGTCGACATCGCGACGATGCCGCGGGCCGAGCTGCGGGCCCGGACGGGGATGGTGCTGCAGGACACCTGGCTCTTCGCCGGCAGCATCCGGGACAACATCGCGTACGGCAGACCGGATGCGACGGAGGATGAGATCCACGACGCGGCCCGGGAGGCGTACGTCGACAGGTTCGTGCACTCCCTGCCGCTCGGCTACGACACCCTGCTCGAGGACGAGGGCGGGAACGTCAGCGCCGGCGAGAAGCAGCTGATCACCATCGCGCGCGCCTTCCTCGCCCGGCCGAGCCTGCTGATCCTCGACGAGGCGACGAGTTCGGTCGACACCCGCACGGAGTTGCTCGTGCAACGCGCGATGCGGTCGCTGCGGGCGAATCGCACCAGCTTCGTCATCGCCCACCGACTGTCGACGATCCGGGACGCGGACCTCATCCTCGTGATGGAGTCGGGCGCGATAGTCGAGCAGGGCACCCACGATGAGCTCCTCGCTGCGGGCGGCGCGTACTCGCGACTGTACGAGGCGCAGTTCGCGGCCCCCATGGACGAGGAGCAGGAGGGGGCGGCGCCGGGCGCTCCCGCCGGCGCCCCGGTCGGCGTCTGACCCCGAAGACGGGCACAGCACTCCTCCCGTCCCCTCGCCCTCAACAGGCCGAATTGCCTCCAACAGGCCAGAAACCGGAGTTCCAGCCTGTTGAAGGCAAATTCGCCTGTTGAGGGACGGTGGCCGGCCGGTGGGCGTCTGCCGAGATACGGGCACAGCACTCCCACCTTCTCGCCCTCAACAGGCCGAGTTGCCTCCAACAGGCCAGAAACCGGAGTTCCAGCCTGTTGAAGGCAAATTCGCCTGTTGAGGGACGGTGGCCGGCCGGTCGGCGCTCTCGGCCGGAGGCAGAAGAGGGCGTACTAGCTGCCCGTGCCCGTCGCCCCGCCGGAGGAGCTGTCGCTGTCGGCACCGGAGTCGCTGTCGGTCTCGCCGTCGCCGCATTCCCCGCCGTCGCCGCGACCGCCCGGCGCCCGCATCCGCTCGGTCGGCGCTGTCTCGATCCCTGTGATCGCGAACGAGTCGTCCAGCTTGACCGTCGCCCTGCTGCCGTCGGCCTGGGTGATGTGCGCCTCGTAGGCGGCACCCTCCGCGTCGGTCTCCATGCGCTCGATCGACGCGTCCGGGTACTCGGCGAGGACGGCGGCCTCCACCTGCTCCGCCGTGTCCCCGGTGAGTTCCTCCTCGGTGATCCCGTTCGCCTCGTGCGGGCCGCGGCCGGCGC
>DATCMN010000029.1:0-2636 GCA_036563405.1 Naasia sp.
CGAAGTCGAAGCGGGTGTCCCGGAACAGGGAGACGGCGGTACTCGCGGGAGTGACGTCGTCCGCGTTCGGGAACTGGATGGCCAGATAGGCGAACGCGACGGACACGATCACCTGGCCGAGGATCTTCGCCCAGCCGCCGAGACCGAGGCTTCGCTGGTTGCGGGTCTTCAGGAAGTCGTCGATGAAGCCGACGACGCCGAGCCCGACCATCATGAACAGCACCAGCAGCGCGGACGCGGTGATCGGCTGCTCACTGGTGAGCATGCCGACGAAGTAGCCGATCAGCGTCGCCGCGATGACGATGAGTCCACCCATCGTGGGCGTCCCGCGCTTGGCGTGGTGGGTCACCGGACCGTCGTCGCGGATGAACTGGCCCCATTCGAGGCGCCGGAACAGCCGGATGAACAGCGGTGTCAGGAACAGTGAGAAGACGAGGGACACCACCCCCGCTGTCAGAAGCGCCTGCACGAGACCAATTCTCCCAGTCGGTCGCCGAGGAAGCGGAGCCGCGCCGCGTTCGACGACTTCACGAGGACCGTGTCGCCATCGCGCAACAGGCCGGCGACGACCTCCTCTGCGGCGTCGAGGTCCTCCACGTACACGCTCTCGCCGTCCCAGGACCCTTCGAGGCCGGCGGCGAGGTGGATGCCCTTGGCGCCCGCCCCGACGACGACGAGCTGCCCGATGTTGAGCCGGACGGCAAGCCGGCCGACCGCGTCGTGCTCCTCGGCGGAGTACTCGCCGAGCTCGCTCATCTGGCCGAGCACCGCAACAGTGCGGCCGGGGGCGATCTGGGCGAGGGTCTTGAGCGCGGCGGCCATCGAGTCGGGGCTCGCGTTGTAGGCGTCGTTGATGACGGTGACGTTCTCGCCCGGGAGCACCTCCATGCGCCACCGCTCGGCGCGGGTCACGCTCGCGAGCCCGGCGACGATGTCCTCGGTGGGAACGCCGAGAGTCCAGGACGCTGCGGCCGCGGCCAGGGCGTTGGTCACGTGGTGCTCGCCGAGCACGCCGAAGGCGACGGGGTGCGCGCTGCCGTCCGGCAGGTGCAGGGTGAACCGGGTGCCGCTCGCGTCGGCGTCCACATCGGTGGCACGGACGTCGGCGTCGCCCCGCCCGAAGCGCAGGATGCGGGCGCGCGTGGCGGCCGCCATGCCGGCGACGCGGAAGTCGTCGGCGTTGAGCACGGCCGTGTCCTCGGGCAGCAGGTCGGCGACCATCTCGGTCTTCGCGATCAGCGTCGACTCGATGCCGCCGAACTCGCCGGCATGCGCGAGCCCCACGGTGAGGACGACGCCGATGTCCGGCCGCGCCATCGCGACGAGGCGGCGGATGTGGCCGATCCCGCTCGCGCCCATCTCGGCGACCAGGAAGTCGGTCTCCTCGGTGAGCCGCAGCATCGTGAGCGGCGCGCCCACCTCATTGTTGAAGGAGCCGCGCGGGGCGATGGTGCTGCCGCGGCGCTCCAGGATGGTGCGGAGCAGGTTCTTGGTCGTCGTCTTGCCGTTGGAGCCGGTGACCGCGACGATCCGCAGCCGGCCGAGGGCGCGCACGCGGCGGACCACCTCGGCGGCCAGAAGCCCGAGGGCGACCACCGAGTCGGCGACGACGATCTGGGGCACGCGGAGGTCGAGGGGTCGCTCCACGAGGAGCAGCGCAGCGCCGGCTTCGACTGCCTGGTCTGCGAAGAGGTGGCCATCGGTGACCTCCCCGCGCTTGGCGACGAAGATGCCGCCGGGCTGCAGCTCGCGGCTGTCGGTGTCGACGGCGCCGGAGACCACGGTGGCACCGGTCGCCTCGGTGCCGGACGGCTCTATCCGGCCGTCGACGGCGGCGGCGATGTCGTCGAGGGAGAGTGCGATCACTTCTCTTGCGTCCCCCGGTCCTGGTCGTGGTCGTGGTTGCGCCTCGTCGTGCGAGGCGACGCTGCTGGCATGTCGCGCGGGGCGTCGTGCGGCACGGAGCCGGCCCCCACCGCTCGGCTTGTGCCCCATCGAGCGTAGACGACGGAGGTGACGCGCCCCGTAACGGAGCGGTCACGGACGCCCCCGGCGGCCGCTCGGTCGGGGGCCCGCCCGCGATCAGTAGCCGGCGGGCAGGTCGGGCGATTCGCTGCCCGACGGGACCACGCCGTAGGCGGTCAGGAGGTGCGCCATGACGTCGTGGAACACGGGTGCGGCGGCCCCCGAGGTGTTCATGTTGACGGGGTCGGCGAGGCTCACCGTGACGACGAATCGCGGGTCGTCTGCGGGCGCGAGGCCGGCGAGCGACACCAGATAGCTGTCGGTGTAGCCGCCCTGGCCGTCCGGCTGCTGGGCCGTGCCGGTCTTCGTGGCGATGCGGTATCCGTCGATCCGGATCTGCTTCGCGAGCCAGCCCTTGGTGGCGACGTTCTCGAGCATGTCGACCGTCGCCCGGGCGGCCTCCGGCGAGATCACCTGCGTGCCTGTCGCCCCGGGCGTGTCGGTCAGGGTCCCGTCGGACAGCCGGCAGCCCTCCACGAGCGTGACGGGGAGGCGCACGCCGCCGTTGCCGATGGTCTGGTAGATGCTCGCCACCTGCACCGCCGTGGTGGTGAGGCCCTGGCCGAACATCGTGGCGAGGTTCGACTGCGCATCCCAGGCGGGGCCGGCGC
>DATCMN010000031.1:0-4026 GCA_036563405.1 Naasia sp.
CCGCCGGCATCGACGCTCCCCCGGCGACGGTGGACGAGTTCCGGCAGACAGCGGCCGAGCTCACCGGGGACGGTGTCTACGGGTTGTCACTCGCGGATCACGAGACGATCCAGATGTGGCCGATCCTGCAGTGGCTGGACGGCGCGGACATCGTCGACTCCGACGGCTGCAGCGTGATCGGCTCGCCCGAGTCGATCGAGAGCCTCACCACCTGGTCGCAGCTCGTCGCGGACGGCGTTGCTCCCGTGGGGCTCACCGGTGCGGAGTCGGACGCACTGTTCAGCGCCGGTGAGGCGGCGATGCAGCTGAACGGACCGTGGGCCGCGGCCGGCTACACCGACGCCGGGATCGATCTGGGCGTGGCTCCGGTTCCCACCGGGGTGGACGGTGACGTCACGCTCGCCTCGACAGTCCCGCTGGCGGCGTCCGCGCAGACGGACCACCCCGCCGAGGTGCAGGAGTTCATGGCTTGGTGGACGGGCGCCGACGCACAGCGCCAGTTCGCCCTCGCGAGCGGGTTCCCGCCGGTGCGCACCGACCTCGCGGACGACGAAGAACTCGCCGCCAACGAGGTGGTCGCCGCCTTCGCTTCGGCCCTGCCCTCGGCACGGCTCTACCTGCCGGGCGTGGAAGGGGCGACGGAGGTCGACAGCGAGGTCTACGTCCCTCTCATCGGCGAGATCACCCGAGGTGCTGACGTCGCGGCGGCCGCGACCGAAGCGGCGGCGAAGATCGACGCCATCACCGGCTGCGATAGCTAGTGACGGAGTCGACGGTCTCTCCGCTCGCCCGGGCCGTGGGCTCGGGCGTGCGGAGGGCCCCCCTCCCGCGCTTCCGGTGGCAGCCGGCATGGCTGTTCGCGGCCCCCAGCCTGGCGATCATCCTCGTCTTCATCGTCTACCCGATCACCCAGTCGTTCTGGTACAGCCTCCACGAGTGGCGGATCGGCGCAGACGAGCAGCTCTTCACCGGGCTCGACAACTACGCCCGGCTCCTCGCCGACGAGCTGTTCTGGAACGCGCTGCGCATCACTGTCGTCTTCGCGGTCGCCTCGGTGGTCATCCAGATGCTGCTCGGCTACGCCGCCGCTGCCGCCCTCCTGCGGGACAGCCTGCTGAACCGGATAGTCCGATCGGTGTTCTTCTTCCCGACCATCGTGTCGCTCGCGACAATCGGCCTCGTCTGGCGCTTCCTCCTCGACCCGAGCATCGGCCTGGTCAGCGGCATCAGCGAAGCGTTGACGGGCACCGGCGTCGCCTGGCTGCAGGATCCCGCCCTGGCCCTTCCCACGGTGATCTTCGTCAGCGTGTGGAAGAACGTCGGATTCACGATGGTGATCCTCCTCGCCGGGTTGAAGGGCGTACCGGCGCACCTCTACGAGGCCGCCCGCATCGACGGTGCATCCGGCTTTCAGCTCACCCGCCACGTGACGCTGCCGAGCATCCGGCCCACCCTGCTGTTCACGACCATGATCCTGACGATCAACTCCCTGCAGGTCTTCGACCTGGTGTACGTCATGACGAACGGTGGTCCGGTGTTCAGCACCGACACCCTGGTGACGATGATGTTCCGAGAAGGGTTCGAGAACTTCGACATCGGCTACGCGTCCGCTATCGCCTGGGTGATCTTCCTGATCATCCTCGCGCTGTCCGTTCTGCAGCTTCGACTGTTCCGGTACCGCGATGTCGACTAGCCTCCGCTCCGCAGCGAAATGGGTGCTCCTCGCGGCAGGGGTTCTTCTCGCGCTGGTGCCGTTCATCTGGATGGTGAGCGGCTCGTTCCGCAGCGAAGCCGACCTCTTCGCGAACCCCGCCAGCCTCCTGCCCGGAACCTGGACCCTCGACGGCTACGTCTCGATCTGGCTCGAACTGCCGTTCCTTCGGCTCCTCATCAACAGCTTCATCTTCGCGGGAGTCACGACGGCCCTGTGCCTGCTGTTCGACTCGATGTGCGCCTACGCGCTCGCCCGCATGAACTTCCGCGGGTCGACTCTGGCGTTCTGGCTCGTCATCGCGACCCTCATGGTGCCGTTCCAGGTGACGCTGATCCCCGTGTTCATCGAGCTGTTCCACTTCGGCTGGCTCGACACCTACCAGGGCCTGATCATCCCCCGGGCGACGAGCGCCTTCGGGATCTTCATGCTCCGCCAGTTCTTCCTCTCGATCCCGCGGGAGCTCGACGAAGCCGCTCGCATCGACGGCGCAGGACACTTCCGCATCTACTGGCGCATCATCCTGCCCCTCGCGAAGCCGGCCCTGGCAACGCTCGCGGTGCTGCACTTCATGAACCTGTGGAACGACCTGCTGTGGCCGCTCATCGTGACCAGTTCGACGGAGATGCGAACTCTTCCGGCGGGACTCACCCTGTTCGGCGGCCAGCACGTCACCGACCACGCAGTGCTGCTGGCTGGTGCGACGATCTCGCTGCTGCCGCTCGCGCTCGCCTTCTTCTTGGCGCAGAGATTCTTCGTCGAAGGCGTAGCGACGACGGGACTGAAATGACGGAGCGCCCATTGTTCGACCGCGCCGAGTTCACCTGGCTGCTGGGAATCGAGGACACCTGCGTCTACCCGGCCGATGCGATGAAGCCCGCGCTCGACGAGCATCTGCTGACCGACCACCACCTGCACTGGCGGAACGACCTGCGGGCCGCCTCGGAGATGGGCGCGACCGCCCTCCGCTACGGGGTGAGCTGGCCGCTCGTGCACACCGCTCCCCACCGCTTCGATTGGCACCATCTCGACGAAGTCGTGGACTATGCGGTGGACGGGCTGGGCCTCGACCTGGTCGCCGACCTCGTCCACTACGGGACGCCGACCTGGCTCGCCGACTCCTTCGCGGATCCCGGCTACCCGGCCGCCGTGGAAGCCTTCGCGAGCGCCCTGGCGGCGCGCTACCGAGGGAGGATCCGCGGCTACACGCCGCTGAACGAACCGGTGACCACCGCCTCGTTCAGCGGACTCCGCGCGGTGTGGCCGCCGAACCGGAGCGGGTGGACCGGCTGGACCTCGGTCGTCGTCCCGATCGCCCTCGGTATGGCGAAAGCCACCCGCGCGATCCGCGATGCCGACCCCGCCGCGGTGATCGTCCACGTCGAAGCCGCCACGGCTGTCTCCGCGCGCAGCGCCCACGCCGCCGACGAGGCTGCACTGCTGGGACAGCTGGGCTGGCTGCCGACCGATCTGCTGCTCGGGCGCGTCGACGCCGGCCATCCGATGCGCTCGTGGCTGATGGCGCAGGGCGCCGACGAGGAGGCCCTCGACTGGCTGTGCGGCAACCCTGCACCGCCGGACATCCTGGGCGTCAACTACTACCCCGATCTGACGCCCCGCCGACTCACGCAGGTGGGCGACCGCATGATCCAGGTGGCGTACAACGGCGGACAGGCCGAGTTCGCCGCTGCCCTGAGACGGTTCTCGGACCGGTACGGCCTGCCGCTCGCCGTCACCGAGACGAGCATCGAGGGCAGCGATGAGATGCGGTCCGCCTGGCTGCGGCACGCTGCTGAGACCGTGCAGGAACTTTCCGATGAGCTGGACATCCGCGGCTTCACCTGGTGGCCCCTCTACGACTTCGTGGACTGGTCCTGGGCCGCCGACGGCGACAACGTCGAGGAATTCGCTGTGGAGCGGCGGCACGCCGACGGGTCGACGACCGTCGGATTCGCCGGCCCGCTCGGTCACCCGACGGAGGGCAAGTCGCCCTTCCTCCGACGGATGGGCTTGATCCGGCTCGAAGAGCAACCCGACGGCACGCTCACCCGGGAACCCACCGGGGCGGCGCAGGTGTACGCGCGCCTCGCGGAGCGCTCCCGCAGCGAGACCGCGCCCACATGAGAGTGTGGGACGGGTACTTCGCCGACCCCTTCGTGCTGCGGACCGGCGAACGCAGGTACTACGCGTACGGCACCAATCCGCATTCCTCGGACGCACGGCCGTTCGAAGTCCTGACCTCTCCGGATCTGATCCGATGGAGCAGCGTCGGCGGCGGGCTCATCCCTCCCGATCCCGCCCTCGGTGACGCCTTC
>DATCMN010000033.1:0-1547 GCA_036563405.1 Naasia sp.
ACGTGCTGCCCCTCTACGTCGACGCGGACAACTGGACGTCCCTGCCGCTCTACCAGGATCTGCACACCATCGAGTCGCAGCACGGCTTCGTCCACCCTGACACCGATCGAGCGGTGGTGCGGCTGTCCGAGCGGAGTGTGCTCAGCGGGCTGATGGAGGGCCGCGGCTTCCGGATGCCGCACCAGGCCACCGCCTCGTTCGGCACCTATTTCAACGCCTTCCCCGCCTCGTACTGGAGACGGTGGACCACGCTCGGCTCGGTGAAGCTGCAGGTGCGGACTGCGGGGAAGGGGCAGGTGCTCGTCTACCGGTCCAACGCCCGCGGTGTGACCCAGAAGGTGGACGGCCGCTCCGTGGAGGGCGCCGCGACCACCGAGTTCGAGCTCGCGTTCACGTTCTTCGGCGACGGAGGGTGGTACTGGTTCGACCTCCTCTCCGAGGAGGACGACTTCGAGCTCCAGGAGGCCGGGTGGTACGCGCCGCCAGGCGCCGCCCCCACCGCGGGTCGCTCCGGAACGACGAGCATCGCGATCACCACCCTCAATCGCGGTGAGTACTGCACCAAGCTGCTCGCCGACATCGGTGCCCGACCCGAGATCGTGGAGCTCATCGACCGGGTCTACGTCGTGGACCAGGGCAGCGAGCGCATCGTCGAGGCGGAGGGCTTCCCGACCGCGCAGGAGAGGCTGGGCGAGAAGCTCCGCGTCATCGAGCAGGCCAACCTGGGCGGCTCGGGCGGCTTCTCCCGGGGCATGTACGAGACGCTGCGCGCAGGCGAGTCGGACAACGTCCTGCTCCTCGACGACGACATCGCGATCGAACCCGAGAGCATTCGTCGGGCCCTCAAGTTCCAGGACTACCTCCGAGCGCCCGCCATCGTGGGCGGTCACATGTTCGACATGTACGACCGGAGCCGCCTGCTCGCCTTCGCGGAGGGGGTCGAGCGGTACAACTTCATGTGGGGTCCCAGCACGCCCGCCGGTCACGACTTCGGCGCATCCAACCTGCGTCAGACGCGCTGGCTGCACCGGCGGGTGGACTCCGACTACAACGGCTGGTGGATGTCGATGATCCCGGTGCGGGTGCTCCGTGACGTCGGGCTGTCCCTGCCCGTCTTCATCAAGTGGGACGACTCGGAGTACTCCCTTCGCGCGGCGGAGCGCGGCTATCCGACCGTCACCCTGCCCGGGGCCGCCGTCTGGCACGTGTCGTGGGTGGACAAGGACGACTCCACCGATTGGCAGTCCTTCTACCATGCGCGCAACCGCCTGGTGGCGGCGCTCCTGCACTCGCCGTACGCGAAAGGCGGGCGGCTGATGAGGGACAACCTCGCGATCGACATGAAGCACCTGCTTTCCATGCAGTACTTCGCGGCAGCGGCGCGAGCGGAGGCCTACCGCAGCGTGCTCGCCGGCCCCGAAGCGCTGTTCCCCGAACTCCCGGAGCGGCTCGGGAAGGTGCGGGCGCTGGCCCGGAAGTTCCCCGACGGCGTTCCCATCAGGGACCAGGGTGAGGTGCCGGCGATAGTCCCCGGAGGGCCGCCGGTC
>DATCMN010000097.1:0-3423 GCA_036563405.1 Naasia sp.
CGGGGGCCTTCCTCGTTGCTAGCGTCCGCTCAGGAAGCGGGACGGATGTTGGAAGCCTGGGGGCCCTTGGCGCCCGCGACGACCTCGAACTCCACACGCTGGTTCTCCTCGAGGGACCGGTAGCCCCGCGACTCGATGGCGGAGTAGTGCGCGAACACGTCCGCGCTGCCGTCGTCGGGGGCGATGAAGCCGAACCCCTTCTCGGCGTTGAACCACTTGACGGTGCCAGTGGGCATAGTCATCTCTCTTTCACTGTCTGTCCGGGGCCGCACGGCGCGGCGCCTCTGTCACGCTGTCGAACTCCGCGCTCTCCGGAGCCGACCGGAAACCCGGCGGACACGAGAAATGCACTTCCACAACAACTTCGCCACCCAGGCTACACCGGGAAGCGCCCCCATATGGAGCCCGATTCTGCGGGAACGCCCAGGCGGCCGCTCCGGGCGCTCCCGGCCATGTCCGACATTCGGGGGCGCCGTGTCCTCCTAAATGGGGCGACACGCGCGTGTCGTGTCCCCCATGCGGCAAATCGTTGGCACACTTCCCAGCACCGACCGCCACCCGAGGAAGGTGACAACCACTTATGAACACCACGACGGACTACAAGCTCGAGGACGACCTCACCGCCACCGTCACGCCCGCACCGGCTCCCGCCGTCTACCCCCAGCTCGGTGCGACCCCCAGCCGCCGCCGCCAGCGCGAACGCCCCAGCGACGCCGAAGGCCGGATCCCCGCCCTGACCGCGCTCGACGAGGCTGCCGAGTACGTCCTCATCGTGCGCGGTGCGGGCGGCGTCCGCGTCTTCGCCGAGGGGGGCCTCGCCCTCACCGACGAGGATGGAGCCCCGGTGGACGCGGCGACCGCGCTGGACGCGCGCTTCCCGCTCACGATCTCGGAAGGGGCCGTGGCACCCACGCCCGTCTCGGCGCAGGACACCTCGGTGCCTCCCGTGCCGTTCGAGGACATCCTCGCCGGCGAGGCGGACGGCCTCTCCGCCCTGGGTCTCCAGGAGCCGGCCGCGGACTTCGGCGAGACCAGCCAGGCGCTCGGCTTCGGCCGCGGCGAGATCCAGGTGGACAACCCGATCGGGCGTGCGCCGTTCGCCGAGGAGCCCTACCTCGCGATCGCTCTCGCTCTGCCGGACGGCCGCCGGCTCCCCGTGGACAGGACGGTCCTCATCGGCCGCAGCCCGTCCGAGTCGCTCCTGCACGCCGATGCGGAGCTCGTGGCCCTGGCCGCGAACCTCACCGACATCTCGCGCACCCACATCGTGGTGACGACCGACGGTGACGCCGTCTACGTCCGCGACAACAAGTCGACGAACGGCACGGTGCTCACCCGTCCGGGCCAGGCGCCGGTGCTCATCCCCTCGGAGGAGCCGCTGCAGGTCTACCCGGGCGACTCGCTGAACCTGGCGGGCTCGGCGACCATCGAGATCGAGGGCGTCCGCTAGAACTCCAGCACAGCAGCACCCCTGCCCTCTGCAGGCTGGACCGCTCCGGCGGCCCGCCTGCGGAGGGCAGGGGTGTTTCTGCGTCGCAAACGGCAACGTTCCGGCCTATCGGCAACCGCAGAGCGATGCCGATAGGCCGGAACGTTGCCGTCAGGAGTCGAGGGGCCTAGTTGATGGCGAGGATGTCGATCACGAAGACGAGGGTCTCGCCCGCGAGTTCGTGGGTGTTCTCCGCCGACGCCTCGCCGTAGCCGAGCGCGGGCGGGATGACGGCGATCACCTGGGAGCCGATGGTCTGCCCGGCGATCGCCTGCGAGAAGCCCGGAACCACGCCGTCGAGGGAGAAGCTGGCCGGTGCGCCGCCCCAGCTCTGGTCGAAGACGCTGCCGTCCGACCACTTCACGCCCTGGTACTGCACGGTGACCGTCGCGCTCGCCGGCACGACGTCGCCGTCGCCCTTCTTGAGCACCGCGACCTGCAACTCGCTCGGCGCATCGCCGCCCGGGACGGCCACCGTCGGCGTGCCGTCCTCGGCGAGGGTCACCGTGGGCAGCCCCTCCGGCACCTCCTGGTCGACGCCGTCCGCACGCGTGGGCACGACCGACTCGATGTCGATCACCGCGACGAGCGACTCGCCGGCCGCGACCCCCACCTGCTCGTTCCCCGCTTCGCCCCACGCGTCGACGGCGGGGATGACCGCGGCCACCCGGGAGCCGGCAGTCTCGCAGCCGATCGCCTTGGCGAGGCCCGGGAGCAGCTGTGCCGCGTCCGCGGCGAACGTGACGGGCTCGCCGTCGGCGTAGCCGTAGCTCTCGATGAGCTCCCCGGAGGCGCCGTTGTAGATGGAGTAGGCGACCTCGGCGCTGGCGCCGGCGGTCACCTCGTCGCCATCGCCGGCGATCACCGTCGTGCGCTCGGTCGTGTCCGCGGTGATGCCCGCGTCGAAGGTCACCTCGGGCGCTGCGCCGAAGTCGCCGGCCACAGTCACCGCGTCGGATGCGCTGCCCGACTCCGCGGAGCAGACGTCCGTCGCAGCGCTCTGCGCGCCCTCCGTCGTCTCCGCCGGGGCGGGAGCCCCGCTCGTGCATGCGGTGAGGGCTGCGAGCACGGCCGCAGCGGTGAGGAGGGGGAGTGCACGGCGCACTGCGGACCTGCTTCCGGTCGAGGACAAAACCCGACAACCGTATCCGCCGGTCCGGGGAGGAGCCTGCGCGGCGCTTGTCGGGATGCTGTGGACGCGGAGAAGTAGGCTGGCGCCAGGATGAGCATTCCGCGTCGCAGCTTCCTCGCCGGCGCCGCATCGGGGTTCACGGTGCTGGTGCTCGCCGCCTGCACGCCCACTCCGCCGCGACCCACCGGCACGGCTACCCCTTCGCCGAGGCCGACGGCCTCGCCGGGACTCGGCCTGCCGCAGCCGGCGGGCATGCTCCGCAGCTCCTGGTCCGCCGATCCGTTCGCGCGCGGCGCGTCCAGCTTCGTCGCTGTGGGCTCCGAGCCCGAGCAGCGCGGCACGCTCCGCGCATCCCTCGACTCGCGCATCTTCTTCGCCGGCGAGGCCACCTCCGACGATCAGCCCGGCACCGTCGCCGGGGCACTCGACTCCGGCAATCGGGTGGCCACCGAGGTGGAGACCGTGACGCTCGAGTCGGAGCGGGTCGCCATCGTGGGCGCGGGAGCGGCGGGAGCCGCCGCCGCGCGCCGGCTCGCCGATGCGGGGCACACTGTGACGGTCATCGAGGCGCGCGACAGGGTGGGCGGCCGGATCCGGTCCGTCCAGCCGGACGGCTGGCCGGTGCCCGTCGAGCTCGGCGCCGCATGGGTGCGCGGGACCGACGTGGAGAGCCTGTCCGCCCGCCTCGCGATCCTCGATGTGCCGACGGCGCCGACGCCCGGGGGGGCCGGGGTGCTGCGCCGAACGCCGTCCGGTGCCGACGCGGGCGACGGCGGTGCGGACGCCGTGGTCGCCGCGCTGG
>DATCMN010000108.1:0-5517 GCA_036563405.1 Naasia sp.
CGGCGGCCGACCGGGATGTCGTCCAGGAGGGGACGGTCGCCGCCGAACACCGTCTTGCCGACCAGGTTCGCCAGGATGCTCGCCGCGGTCAGTGACAGCGCGCCCCGGATGGCGGCGCGTGGTCTGCCGAGGACGGCGAGCGCGAGGGCGATCGTGAACCAGAGCACGCCGCGGTCGGCCGCCCGGGACAGCCGGCTGAAACCGCGGTCGACGGCTGTGGCGTTCACTCCCCCGTTGACCGCCCGGCCCGCGGCGAGGTCCACCCGGCGGACCCACTGGGGCAGGATCCGCGCGCGACGGAGTTCGAGCGCGGGGTTCCGGCGCCGGACCATCATGCGCGCGTCATCCGCGCGCGGCCGCCTCGACATCGGCGATCACTATCTTCCGCATGGTCATCATCGCCCGGGCGACGCGGGCCGCGACCGCCGGGTCCGGGTTCGACATGCCGTGCAGCAGCTGCACCGGGGTGATCTGCCAGGACAGCCCGTACCTGTCCTTCAGCCAGCCGCACATGCTCTCCTCACCGCCGTCCGCCGTGAGCGCGTCCCAGTACCGGTCGACCTCCTCCTGGGTGTCGACGGTGACCGCGAGCGACACCGCCTCTGTGAAGGCGGCCCGCCGCCCGCCGTTCAGGGCCGCGAAGCGCTGCCCGAGGATCTCGAACTCGAGAGTGAGCGGCCCGAAGCCGCCGTCCACCCCCTCCGGGGCCTCCGTCGCGGAGACCCGGCGGGTGCCCGGGAAGATGCGGGCGTAGTAGTCGTACACCTCGCGCAGGTCGGCGTCGAACCAGAGGAAGGGGGTGAGCTTCGCCATCGGGGTCTCTCCGTAGTTCGTCAGCGGTCCGCCCACTCTCCCGCGGTATGTGTACGCCGTCAACGCCGGGGGCCGCCGAGCGAGGTGGCCCGGTCACGTCAGGTGGGCGACCAGGAACGGGATCATCGTCTCCAGCAGGCGCTCCCGGGAGTCGGCTCTCCGGTACTCGTGGCCCTCCCCTTCCAGCTCGAGGTACTCGACGGGCCGGTGCAGCTTTCGGAGCGCCGCCACAATCTGGGTCGCCTCGCCGAGGGGCACATTGGTGTCCAGCTCGCCGTGCACGACGAGCAGCGGCGCGGTGATCGAGGACGCCTTCCGCAGCGGCGACAGCTGCTTCAGCAGCTTCCTGTCGCTCACCGGGTGCCCGTACTTGGTGAACGCCGCCGAGCCGATCCACGGCTCGGTGTCGCGGTAGAAGGTCTGCAGGTCGCTCATCCCGCAGACGTCGACGCCGGCGGCGAAGACCCCCGGCGAGAAGGCGAGGGCCGCGAGGGTGAGGTACCCGCCGTAGGAGCGGCCGGTGACGGCCACCCGGTCCGGGGCCGCGATCCCCCGGTCGACGAGGAGTTCGGCGGAGGCGAGGACGTCGTCGAAGGCGTCGAAGCGGCCGTGCACGTCGTCGGCGTGCGAGAAGTGGCGGCCGAAGCCGGAGGAGCCGCGGATGTTGGGCGCGAATACGGCGATCCCGGCCGCGACCATCGCCTGGTGCTGTGGGCTGAACGCCGGCCGCTCCTGAGACTCCGGGCCGCCGTGCAGGTGGAGCATGGCCGGGCCGGGGCCCGTGCGGCCGGGGACGTCGTACAGCCAGCCGGTGAGTTCGAGCCCGCCCTTGCCGCTGTAGCGCTCCAGCGTGGGCACCACCAGCGGCACGTCGGGCAGCTCGGGCACCTCGGTGATCCGCGTCCACACGAGGGTCCCGCAGTCGAGGTGCCACAGCTCGCGCGGGCGTTCCGGGCCTTCCACCGCGAGGACGACGCAGCTGCCGTCACGGCTCAGCACCGGCGAGGTGGCGACATAGCCGGGCAGCCCGGGCACGGCCGTCCGCTCCCCCGTGCCGGTGTCGAGCAGCTCCAGCTCGCTCCGGCCGGAGTGGTTCCAGACGAGCAGCAGCCGGGTGCCGGCGTCGTCCGCGTCCAGCGCCTCCAGCTCCGCGTCGGGCCGGGCGGCGAGGTTCCGGCGGGGGCCGCGCCAGCCTCCGGGCCCGAGGGGCAGGGCGACGAGCTCGTGCCGATCGAGGCCGGCCTCGGTCACCAGGTAGGCGATCAGCGGGCTCGAGTCGCCGTGCGGCGCCGGGCGCAGCAGCGCGCGCTCCGTGCCGCCGGTGTGGTCGGGCGGGAGGAGCGGATGGTCCTCATCCGCGACCCGGTCGACGACGACGCAGAACTGCTCCCCGCGCCTGCCGTCGCGGATCACCACGAGCCGCTCCTCGACAGACAGGTCGAGCACCGAGATCAGGTCGCCTGTGGCGAGCGGGGTGAGGTGCCCGGTGACCGGGTCGGCGAGGACCGCGGTGGACGGCCCGCCGGGCTCGGGCGACGGCACCGTGATGACGAACCGGTGCCCGCTGCGGGTCCAGGGTCCGAGCTCCGCGTGGATGCGGGAGTCGCCCGCGATCCGCCGCGCGTCGGTGCCGTCCGGGCGGACCACCCACACCTGCTGCCGGACGCCGCCATCCGTGGCGACGGCGCAGGCGCGCCACGCGCCGTCCGCCGACCAGTGCACGGCGAGGACCGGATTATGGGTGAGCCCGATGCGGGTGGCGGGGGCCGGCCGCGCGAGGTCCACCTCCTGCACCCAGACTTCCGGTCTGCCGGATCGGTCGCTCAGGTAGGCCACCCGCGAGCCGTCCGGGGTCATCGTCGGCGCCCAGCTGCCCCACGCATCGACGAGCGCACGGCCGAGGTCGACGGCCCGCTCCGTGCGCGAGGGGGACGAGATGGCGACGCCCCCGATCGTGCCACCGATCGCCTCGCCGACCGTGCCGTCGACAGTCACCGGACGCCCTGCGCCTGCAGCCAGAGTTCGAGCAGCGCCAGCTGCCAGAGCGCGTTGGAGCCGAGTGTCGTCCTCGCGCGGTTCGGGTCGGCCAGCATCGTGTCGACGGCGTCGCGCCGGAACAGTCCGCGCCGGGCGGCTGCGGGATCGGTGAGGGCGGCCCGCACCCGCTCGAGGTACGGCCCCTCCAGTTGGCGGATCGCCGGCACCGGGAAGTAGCCCTTCCGCCTGTCGATGACGGCGTCGGGGACGATGCCGCGAGCGCCACGCTTGAGCACGCCCTTGCCGCCGTCGGCGAGCTTCAGCTCGGGCGGGATGGCGCCGGCCAGTTCGACCAGCTCGTGGTCGAGGAACGGCACCCGCGCCTCCAGGCCCCACGCCATCGTCATGTTGTCGACCCGCTTCACCGGGTCGTCGACGAGCATCACCGTGGTGTCGATGCGCAGGGCCGCGTCGACCGACGTCTCCGCTCCCGGTCGGCCGAACTCGGAGCGGAGGAACGCGGTCGGCGAGTCCTCCGCGGCCATCCAGTCGGGCGACAGGAGCTCGCCCATCGCGGCCCACCGCCGGTCGAAGAAGACCCGCGCGTAAGCCTCGGCCGCGTCTTCGCGGGGAACGCCGGCGAGGGGCGGGTACCAGTCGTACCCGCCGAGCACCTCATCGGCGCCCTGCCCGGACTGGACGACCTTGACGCTCTTCGACACGTCCTCGCCGAGCAGGTAGAACGCGACGCAGTCGTGGCTGACCATCGGCTCGCTCATCGCCGCGACGGCGCCGTCGACGCCCGGCAGCAGGCGGCTGCTGTCGATCGAGATGCGGGAGTGCTCGGTGCCGAACGTGCGGGCGACCAGGCTGGAGTACTCGAACTCGTCGCCCTGCTCGCCACCTGCGGAGTCGAACCCGATGCTGAACGTCTGGAGCCCGGTCTGGCCGGCCTCCGCCAGCAGCGCGACGACGAGACTGGAGTCGATGCCGCCGGACAGCAGCACGCCCACCGGCACGTCGGCCACCATGCGGCGGTCGACGGCGGTGCGCAGCGACGCGAGGAGGGCCTCCTCCCAGTCCCGGGGATCCCAGTCCGCCCTGCCGGGGTCGCGGGCGAATGCGGGATCCCAGTACCGGTGCTCGCGGCTGGTCCCGTCCGGCTCGATCACCCGGATGGTCGCCGGCGGCAGCTTCCGCACGCCGGTGAGGATCGTCCGCGGCGCGGGCACGACCGAGTGGAAGGTCATGTACTGTGCGAGCGCCACCCTGTCGATCGAGGTGTCGACGTCGCCCGCGGCGAGCAGAGCCGGCAGGGTCGACGCGAACCGCAGCCGTCCCGGCGTCTCGGCGAGGTACAGCGGCTTGATGCCGAGCCGGTCCCGGCCGAGGATCGTCCTGCCGGTCGCCTCCTCCACTATCGCGAACGCGAACATGCCGAGGAAGTGATCGACGAGGTCGGTGCCCCATTCGGCGTACGCCTTGCCGATCACCTCCGTGTCGGACGACGAGGAGAACGTGTGACCGGCGGCTTCCAGCTCGGCGCGCAGCTCCCGGTGGTTGTAGATGCAGCCGTTGAAGACGACGGTGAGGCCGAGCCGCTCGTCCCGCATCGGCTGTGCGCCGGCCGGGCTGAGGTCGATGATCGAGAGCCTCCGATGGCCGAGGGCGACCGCTCCGTCCGCCCAGGTGCCGGACCCGTCGGGGCCGCGGTGCACCTGGCACGCGGTCATCGCCGCGACGGCCCCCAGGTCGGCCGGTCGCCCGTCGAAGCGCAGCTCACCCGCCAGCCCGCACATGCGTCTCCCCCTCTTCCGCGTTGACGTCGCCCGTGTCGCCCACGTCGCTCACTATCCAGGTGTCCTTCGCCCCGCCGCCGCGCGACGAGTTGACGACGAGGCTCCCCCGCGGCGCGACGCGCGTGAGCGCCACATCGGCGAGCCGGCACTCCCCCGGCCCCGTGCCGTGCAGATACACGAAGACCCGCAGATCGACATGGCGCGGCTCGAGTTGGGTCCCGGCGAATGTCGGCAGCGACGACAGCGGAACGACCTCCTGGGCGACCCACGCGTCCGGCTGGGCGGAGATCTCCTGCCGACGGGCGGCGACCGCGGCGGCGGAGGCGACGGGGCCGATCAGCACCCCCTCCCCGCCGGAGCCGTCGACGGGCTTGGTGACGAGCTCGCCGATCCGCTCGAGCACGCTGAGTCGCTCCGTCACGTCGCTCGTGCGGTACGTCGGGACCGAATCCAGGAGCGGCCGCTCCTGCAGGTAATAGCCGATGAGGGCGGGCACGTGGCAGTACATCGCCTTGTCGTCGGCGACGCCGTTGCCCGGCGCGTTCGCGAGCACCACGGTCCCGGCGGCGGCCGCGTCGAGGAGGCGGGTGCCGACCCCGGTCCCGGTGTCGTCCACCAGCTCGGCGAGTTCCCCGTCGAGGCGCAGGTAGAGCACCGCGATCCGCTCCCCCGATCGGGCATCGACGACTCCCCCGTCGCGGACGTCGACGTCTCCTGGCTGGACGAGCAGCAGCCCGGCACCCTCCGCGAGACGGGAGTGCTCGTAGAAGGCGGGACTGCCCGGGCCCGGCGTGAGGAGAGCCACCGATCCGTCGGTGCGGGCAATCGCCTGCAGCGTCTCGCGCAGCAGAGTCAGGGCGGAGTGCGGGTCGAGAAGGCCCTCCGGACGGGGCAGCCCGGGGGCGACGGCATCCATCAGCTCCCGGGT
>DATCMN010000110.1:0-5333 GCA_036563405.1 Naasia sp.
CGCATCAACGGCAGCGAGTCGATCGTGGTGGACGCCGACGGCGCCGCCGCGTTCGGCACCGGCGCAGGATCCGTCTTCGCGCTCCTCGACACGGTGATCACCGACCTTCGCGCCGGCACCGACGTGTCGGCACGGGTGGGCGAGCTGGACGTGCACCGCAACAACCTGACCACCCAGCACGCCGTGGTGGGCGCGCGGTACGCTCGCATGCAGCAGGCGGAATCGGCGAACCTCTCGCAGTCCGTCTCGCTGGAAGGCCAGCGGGTGGGGCTCGAGGACGTCGACCCCGCGAAGGCGATAGTCGACCTCCGAGCCCAGGAGCTCACCTACCAGACAGCGCTCGCGGTCACCGCACGAGCACTTCAGCCCACCCTCCTCTCCTACCTCTCGTGAGCGCCATGACCCCGACACTGCCCGAGACCAGCCTCGACCTGACGTTCACGGCGCCTCCGCCCGGGCTCGCCCCGGTGGTGGACTTCTCGCTCGCCGCCGTGCCGGAAGCCGACGGTCTCTACACGCTGCGCGACACCGGCGACCTCGGCCTCCGCCTGTTCCTGGTCGACCCGTCGGTGTACGTGCCCGACTACGCGCCCGTCTTCACCGGCGAGCACCTCGACGCTCTCGGCACAGCGCCCGACGACCTCGTCGAGGCGTACGTGGTGGCCACCGTCACCGACGACGGCCCGGTCGTGAACCTGCTCGCCCCGATCCTCGTCAACGCGACGGCCGGCACCGCGGCCCAGGTCATCCTCGACGACTCGAGGTGGCCGCTGCGGGCGCAGCTGCACGCTCCGGGCGGATCCCGCGCCACCGCCTGATCGCCGGCACGGTCGGGCTCCCGCGCCGTGTCGCGCGGTGCAGGCACCCGTCGCGCGGTTCGAGGCACCACGCGCGGTGGGTGTACCGACCGCGCGTGGCGGCACGCACCGCGCGACGGGTGCACGCACCGCGCGACGGCGCGACACGGCCCCGCGAGGCGTGGTCCCCCGGAGGTCAGGCCGGCTGCAGCGCCCGCCGCTCGGCCTGGTCGCGGTCGAAGGCGGCCCGTGCCTCGGTGTTCTTGGCCTTCACCCGCTTGCCGCGAGCGGCGATCGCGAGCCCCGTCCAGATCGACACCTCGCGCGCGACCACGGCTGCCCCGATCGACAGCGGGGTGAGCGCGACCTCGCGGACGAAGCCCTGCACCTCGGCGGCAGTGATGGACGGCGCGACGGTCAGCACCGCACCCCCGAGGTATGCGAAGTAGACGATGACGGCGACCAGGAAGCCGCCGATCAGCCACCACGCCCAGCCGCCCTTGCCGACGATCAGGGACAGCAGCACCATCCCGAGCGCGTAGCCGACGACCGGCAGCCAGAACGCCCAGCTCGTCAGGAAGGAGCTGAACGACTGCGCGAACCGCTCGGGAGCGCCGACGGAGATGATGACCGCGACGACGCCCGCCCACACCAGCGCGAAGACGAGGGCGGAGAGCAGCGACATCAGGATGCCGAAGACGCGGTTCCCCTTCTTCCTGGGGGGAACCGGAGCCTCGACGTAGATGGTGCGCGGCGCCTCGGCGGGCACGGTGCCGGTCACCGGCGCGGTCTCCGCGCGCAGGGCCTCGGTGCGCTCGTTGCGGCTCGGCTCCGCGCGCTCGACTGCGGCGGGCAGCACCTTCGTGGTGTCGTCATCCCGGTGCGACTCGTCGGGGGTGGCTTCGGAGAGCGCGGCAGAGGAGGGAGCAGACGCGGCGGCGGCAGGGACCGTGGCGGCGGCAACGGGAACGGCAGCGGCAGGCGCCGCGTCCGGCTCGCGGGCGTCGTGGGCGCGCCGCGGCTCCCCGGACCCGGATCGGACGGGCACCGGCTCGCCGGCGGCGTCGTGGTGCTCGGGCAGCTCGTCGACGGGTGCGGGCGCGCCGCGCTCCGCAGCCACCGCGACGACAGGCGCGCGCTCGGCGTGCGGGTCGGCGGTCACGGCGGGGGCGTCCGGGAGGTCGTCCTCGTCGTCGAGGGGTCCGGACACCGGCCCGTCGGGCAGGGACGAGGGCTGCCGGTCGGTCACCGAGCGAGCGGCGACGGGAGCTGCAGGCGCTTCGCCGTCCTCGCGGTCCGCATCGGGGGACGAGCTCGACGACGACCTCGAGCCGACGGGCGCCGAACCGTCGCCCTGCGGGTCTCCGGGCGCGCGGTGGGCGGGACCGTCCTCCGCCTCGGCGACGGCGGCCGGGGCGTGCACGACGACGAAGTCCTCCGCGGGTCCTGCCGGGATCGGCTCCCCCGCGATCGGGACGACTGTCGGCTCCCCCACTGCGGCCGGATCCGCGCTGGGCGCGGGCTCCTCCGGGCGCTGGAACGTCGGGGCCGGCTTCTCGTCGGTCATTCTGCCTCCGCTCGCGCGGGGGCGCTCGCCCGACCGCCTCGCCAGTCTAGGTGGGCGGTCGGACGACTCCCGGCACCCCTCAGGCGGCGGGCTCGACCACGACGGGGGCGGCGGCCTCCGGCGCGAGGAGCACGTAGACGTACCCGGTGAGGGTCGCGGTGACGGCGTCTCCGGCGCCCGCGTTCACGCTGTCGGCGACGCTCGCGACCTTGTTCACGAGGAACAGGCGCGGCCCCGACTGCACCCCCGAGAGGAAGCGGAGCGCGTCGTCGAGCGAGCCGGTCACCTCGACGGTCACGGGGACCGCCACCAGGTTGTTAGGCGTGATCCGCGCGTCGGTGTACGGGACCAGGGCCGGATCGACGGGTGCGGCCTGCTCGGCTCCGTCGACCACCGCGCCCGGGGCGCCGTAGGGCAGCGGCGTCTCGACGGAGACCCTGCTGACAGTGACGCCGGCGGCACCGGCGAGCTCGTCGATGCTCTCGAGCAGCGCCGACTGGGCGTCGGTGGCCGGCACCGAGGCGTTGAGGCCGGCCAGCTGGGTCTCGAGCGCGGGCAGCTCGGCCTGCGCCTCCTCGAGCGCCACCAGCTTCGCCTGGAGGGCATCGTTCTGCTGGCGCACGTCGGACTGCTGAGCGAGCGAGTCGAAGGCGCCGGCGAGGGACGGCTGCACCCCGAGGAACCATCCGCCGGCCGCGATCGCGACCATCAGGATGACGCCGAGGAGCACCTTGACGCGGTGGTCCAGCTTCAGTGCGAGAGTCATTCGGCTTCGCTCCCCTCCGGAAGGAACCGATTCGCGTACGCGTCCGGTCCGATGTGCATGGTCATGTTGACGGCGTACACGCCGGTGTCGTCGAGGGTCACCGAGTTGGCGGTGGCGTCGACGAAGGCGGGCAGGGTGCGGAGCGCGTCGATCCACACCGGCACATCCGGCAGGGCGCGGCTCGCGGCGGTGAACGTCAGCGTCGCGATGCGCGGGCCTTCGAGCGGGGCGGTGCTCTGCTCGTACACGGCGAGCGGCGACGCGGAGTCGACCGTCACGCTGGTGAGCGTGACACCGTCGGGCAGGGTCGCCCGCAGCTCGGTGAGGTAGCCACTCCAGTCGACCTCGGTGCCGGCGCCGACCTGCTGCGCCGCCTGGGCGAGCGCGATCCGGTCCAGCACCGCGCTCAGCTCGGCGTACTGCGCCTGGCGGCCGAGCAGGTCGAGAGTGACGGCCTGCTCCTCGGCGAGGGAAGCGGCCGCCATCGCGTTGAAGGAGAGCGATCCGGCGATCCCCGCGGCGAGGAGCCCCGCTACCACGCCGATGCCGGCGTACATGCCCCGGCGGAACCGCTTCTGCTGCCGCCTCTCGCGGAGCGAGGAGGGCAGGAGGTCGACCCGCGGGGTGCCTCCGATCGCGACCCGGCGGACCGGCTCCGCCGTCCCGCCCGGCTGGACGGGAGCGTCGATGGTGGTGCTCATGCCGCACTCCTCAGGGTCAGGCCGAGAGCCACGGCGTAGTCGCCGCGCTTATCGCCGAAGACCGTCGCATCGACGGTGTCGGCGAGGGTGAACCCGGAAGCCGGATCCACCACTTCCACAGGCAGGCGGGACACTTCGCCGAGTGCGGTCGACAGACCGTCGAGCTGGGCGCCGCCGCCGCTCAGCACGATCCGGTCCAGGCCGGTCAGGCTGCGCGTGTTGAGGTAGAACGCGAAGGTGTTGCGGAGGCTGGTGAGCAGCTCGCCGGTGGTCTCGAACATCACCTCGACCGTGGCCCGGTCGTCCGCGGAGGACGGCTTGCCGAGCCCCAGCTCCCGCTTCTTCCTGTCCGCCTCGGAGGGCTCGATGTCGAAGCGGGTGACGAGCGCGCGGGTCACGTCGTCGCCGCCGGCCGGGATGATGCGCACGAACTGCGGCACTCCGCCGTCGACGAAGACCACGCTGGTGGTGGTCGCGCCGATGTGCACCAGCGCACTGTGCGAGTCGTCGCCGAGCGGCAGCAGTGCGCGGGTCAGCGCGAACGGGATGAGGTCGACGGCGACGGGATCGAGCCCTGCCGCGACGGCCGCCTCGACGTTGCTCTCCACAGCACCGCGCACCGCGGCGACGAGCAGACCGTTGATGACGGGCTGGCCATCCGCCTCCCCATCCGCGATCGGGTAGAAGTCGAGCAGGGCGTCGCCGACGGGCACGGGCAGGAGGTCCTGCACCTGGAAGGGCAGCGACTCCCGGATCCTGTCGAGCGGCACCTTCGGCACCGCGAGCTCACGGACGAGGACCCGCTGGTTGCCCATCCCGAGCACGACCTTCTTGGTCTTGAACCCGGCCTGGCCCCAGAGGAGCTTCAGGACGTCCGCGACGGCGTCGATGTTGCGCACCTCCCCGCCGACGACGGAGCCCGGAGGCAGCGGCAGCGAGTGGGAGCGCAGGAGGACGGGCTGGGGGCCTGTCGGATCCTGCACCTCCGCGGCGCGCACCACTCCTCTGCCGAAGTCGATGCCGACCACGCTGGTCTTCTTCATGGGTGATCTCCTCAGTTCAGTCCGGTGAGGGAGAGGTAGTGGGCGGCGAGCGGAGAGCCGGCGAGGATGCCGATCCACGCGCCGAGGAACATGAACGGCCCGAACGGAAGGGCGGTGCGGCGGCCGCCGCGGCCGGTGGCGAGTACCAGCAGGCCCAGCAGGCCGCCGGACAGGAACGCCGCGAACACCCCGACGAGGAGGGCCTCGGGGCCGAGCCAGCCGAGGAACAGGCCGAGGACTCCGGCGAGCTTCACGTCGCCCATCCCCATCCCGCCGGAGCGGAGCAGCGCGAGGGTGAGGTAGAAGGCGAACGAGACGACGCAGCCGAGCGCGCCGGTGCCGAGCGCGACGAGGTCGCCGGTCAGGGCCGACGAGGACCCGAGCAGGACGGCGCCGACCACGTACCCGGGCAGCACGATCCTGTTGGGGAGGCGCTTCAGCTCGAGGTCGACGGCGCTC
>DATCMN010000117.1:0-6123 GCA_036563405.1 Naasia sp.
CGCGTCCGAGCCCGCTCCGATCGAGGCGGAACAGCCCGTGAGGGCGAGCAGGAGTGCGAGTGCTGCCACGGCGCCGTGGCGGGCGCGGATCCTCATGGCGGCAAGAGTAGGAGCCTTCCGGCAGCGCGGACGGAAACGTTATGGAGTCGATCCCGGCCGGTCGACCGGCCTCCGGGCAGCGGGTTGAATGGAACCATGCAGACCCGCACCCTCGGCCGCACCGGCCGCACAGTCTCCGTGATCGGCCTCGGCACCTGGCAGCTCGGCGCCGACTGGGGCGACGTCGACCCCGCCGATGCGCGCGCCGTCCTCGAGACCTCCCTCGAGGAGGGCGTCACCTTCTACGACACCGCCGACGTGTACGGCGACGGGCGCAGTGAGCGCTTCGTGGGCGAGTTCCTGGCCGCCCATCCCGACGCGGGGATCACCGTCGCGACGAAGATGGGCCGCCGCGTCGACCAGGACCTCGAGAACTACACGCTCGAGAACTTCCGCGCCTGGACGGACCGCTCCCGCCGGAACCTCGGCGTCGACACCCTCGACCTGGTGCAGCTGCACTGCCCGCCGACGCCCGTCTTCACCTCGAGCGCCGTCTACGACGCCCTGGACACCCTCGTCGCCGACGGCGCCATCGCCGCGTACGGCGTGAGCGTCGAGGAGACGGCGCAGGCGCTCGAGGCGATCGCCCGCCCGGGCACCGCATCTGTGCAGATCATCCTCAACGCGTTCCGGCTGAAGCCGCTCGACGAGGTACTCCCCGCCGCGAAGGAGGCGGGGGTCGGCATCATCGCGCGCGTGCCGCTCGCATCCGGGCTCCTGAGCGGCAAGTACACGAAGGACACCCGGTTCGCCGAGAACGACCACCGCACCTACAACAGGCAGGGCGAGGCCTTCGACGTGGGGGAGACCTTCTCGGGCGTCGACTACAGCGCCGGGGTCGAAGCGGCGCAGGAGTTCGCGGCGCTCGTGCCGGACGGGCTCACCCCCGCGCAGGCCGCGCTCGCCTGGATCGCGCAGCTCGACGGCGTCAGCACCGTCATCCCGGGTGCCCGGAGCCCCGAGCAGGCGCGCGGGAACGCGGCCGCCGGATCCGCGCCGGATCTCGGAGACGACTTCCGCGCCGGCGTCGCGTCGATCTACGACAGGTACTTCCGCGAGGCGGTGCACGGCCGCTGGTGACCGGAGCGGCACGTTCCGGCCCGGAGGGTACGGCGCAGCGCACCTTCCGAGCCGGAGCGCACTAGCCCTGGAGGAAGGGGTCGAGGGGGGCGAACAGGGCCGCCGGGTCGTCGCGGTGAATGCTGTGTCCGGCGCCCTCGACGGTCACCGCGGTCACCTGCGGGTTCGCACCCGTCACGTCCTGCACATCGTCCGGGCGCGCGAGCGCACCGAGTTCCGGATCTGCGGCGACGATCAGCGTCGGCATGCTCAGTCCCTGCGCCTCGTCGACCAGCTGCCAGTGCGCGGGGGAGGCGACGGACGCGGTGATCGTCCCCTCCTCGACGCAGTCGAGTGCGTCGAGCTTCGCCTGCACGTCACGGGCGTCCCAGCGCGGGTGCCCGGACGTCAGCGACTCACGGGTGGCGTGCCGCTTGTCCTTCAGGATCGAGTCGCGGATGCGCGCGAGCCCGCGGCCGTCGGCGCCGAGCACCGGATCGATCAGGACCAGCCGGCGCGTCCAGCCGGGTTCCGCCGCGGCCGCGACCAGCGAGCTGCACGCGCCCAGGGAGTGCGCGATCACGGCGTCCCAGGCTTGGCCGGGCGCCCCCGGCCACACGTGCAGCAGGTCGGCGGCGTACTCCGGGATGTCGTAGGAGTCCGCCCGCGGCGCGGCGCCGTGCCCGCGCAGGTCCACCGCGGTGGTGCGCCAGCCGAGAGCCTCAAGGTGCTCCGCCACCTGCCACCAGCCGCGGGCGTCGCTCGACAGCCCGTGGACGAGCAGCGCCCGCCGTCCGCCCGCAGGTCCGGCGTCGTAGCGGGGGAGCTCCGTCATCAGTCCTCGTTCGGGTCGCGGCCGGTGCGCCCGCCGCTGTCGAGGCCGGCGATCACGGTGAGGTCGTCGTGGTCGAGGCCGAAGTCGAACACGTCGGCGTTCTCGCGGATGCGGGCGGGAGTCACCGACTTCGGGATGACGACGTTGCCCAGATCGAGATGCCAGCGGAGCACCACCTGTGCGGGGCTCTTGCCGTACTTCGCGCCGATCCGCTCGAGCGCCTCGTTGCCCACCACCCGGCCGCGGGCAAGCGGCGACCACGCCTCGGTGAGGATGCCGTGCGCCGCGTCGAACTCGCGGAGGGCGTCCTGGGCGAGCCAGGGGTGGAGTTCGACCTGGTTGACGGCGGGCGCGGTCTCCGTCTCGGTCAGCAGGCGCTCGAGGTGGCTCTGCGCGAAGTTGGACACGCCGATGGAGCGGGCGCGCCCCTCGTCGCGGATGCGTTCGAGCGCGCGCCACGTCTCGACGTACAGGTCCTGGCTGGGCACCGGCCAGTGGATGAGGTACAGGTCGACGTAGTCGAGTCCCAGCTCCTCCATGCTGGCGTCGAAGGCGCGGAGCGCACTGTCGAAGCCGTGGTCGTCGTTCCACAGCTTGGTGGTGACGAAGAGGTCCTCGCGCGGCACCGCCGCACCTCGCACCGCCCGCCCGACGCCCGCCTCGTTGCGGTACAGCGTGGCGGTGTCGATGTGCCGGTAGCCGGCTTCCACGGCGGTGGCGACCACCGCCTCCACGTCCTCGTCCGGCACCTTGTAGACGCCGAGCCCCAGCTGGGGGATGTGCCGCCCGTCGTTCATCTGCAGGGTGGGGGGAAGCGCTGCCATCCCCTCATTATCCGGGCGGAATAGCGTCGTTCCTGCATGCGTTTGCATGGAGGACGGGGAGGTGCGGGATGACGCGCGTCATGGTGATCGTGGGCAGTGCGCGACCGGGGCGGATCGGTCTGCCGATCGGCCGCTGGGTGGAGCGCGAGCTCGGGCGATTCGAGGACGTGGACATCGACTTCGTCGACCTCGGCGAGCTGCGCCTGCCCCTCATGGACGAGCCGAACCACCCGCGGCTGCGGCGCTACACGCACGAGCACACCCTCGAGTGGAGCCGCCGGGTCGAGGCGGCAGACGCTTTCGTGCTGGTCGCGCCCGAGTACAACCACAGCTATTCACCCGCGCTCAAGAATGCGCTCGACTACCTGAGTGCCGAGTGGCGCCGGAAGCCCGTCGCCTTCGTCTCCTACGGCGGCGTCTCGGCCGGCACCCGCGGGGTCGCCGCGCTGAAGCCGGTGCTCGCGGCGCTCGGCCTCGTGCACACGCAGGCGACCGTCGAGATCAACTTCCCCGGCAACCTGCTGGAGGGTGAGGTGTTCGGCGCCACCGAGTCCCTGCAGACCCGCCTCGACGGTGCTCTCGAGGAGCTGCTGGAGCTCGCGGACGGCCTGGCTCCGCTGCGCTCAGCTGGGCTGGACGGTCACGGAATCGGTGTCCGGCAGCGGGCTCGCGTCCCTGTCGCGTAGGTCGGGATGCCAGCGGCGCCCGATCGTGGCGACGAGGGTCGCCGCGGCGGCGAGGGTGATGGCGGCCCAGAAGGCGCCGCCCGGGCCGACGGTGTCGATCAGGAAGCCGGCGGCAGCCGAGCCGAGCGCGGCGCCGATCAGCTGGCCGGTGCCCACCCAGCCGTAGGCCTCCGCCGTGTCGCTGAACTTGACGCTCGCCGACGTGATCGCGAAGATCACGGCCAGTGCGGGGGCGAGGCCCAGCCCGGAGATGACGAGGGTGAGCGCGAGCCACCAGAAGTCCAGCATGAACACCGAGAGCGCGAGGCCGAAGGTCACGAGCAGGGTGCGCCGGGCGAGTGCCCAGGGGCCGATCGGGGTGTGGCCGAACAGAAGGCCGCCGATCAGCGAGCCGATCGACCAGATCGCGAGGACGATGCCGGCCTCGGGGCCGTGGTCGCCGAACACGGCGACGACGCCGGTCTCGATCGCCGCGCAGGATCCGATGAGCAGGAAGCCCACCACGGTCGCGAGCAGGACGGTGGGCCGGGCGAGCACCTTGCCGAAGCGCCGCTTGCTGCGCGGGATCCGGACGCGGCCGAGTTCAGGGGAGGCGATGAACCAGATGCCGCCACCGACCAGCAGCGCGACCGACAGCAGGATCCCCTCGATCGTCCCGATCTGAGTCGCGACGAAGGTCACGATCACGGGGCCGCCGACCCAGATGAGCTCCTGCGCCGACGCGTCCAGGGAGAACAGCGGCGTCAGCTGCCGGGAATTCACCATCTTCGGATAGATGGTGCGGACCGCCGGCTGGATCGGCGGGTAGGCGAGGCCGGCGAGCAGGGCCACGGCCATGGAGACGCCCACCGGCTGCTCGACCAGCGCGAGCTCGACGAGGGCGAGCGTGCACGCGATGACGGTGATGATGAGCACCCGGCGCATGCCGAACACGCCCATGAGCCGGCTCGTGAGCGGGCCGGAGATCGCCTGGCCGACACTCAGCGCCGCGAGGACGAGTCCGGCGGCCGTGAACGATCCTGTGGTCCCCTCGATGTGCAGCAGCAGCCCCAGGGACAGCATCCCGCTCGGGAAACGTGCCACCAATTGTGCCGACATGATGCGCGCGACGCCCGGTGTCCGCAGCAGCTCGGCATAACTACTCACAAGCAGTCGATCCTAGGCCCGCGGAATGTCGGGGGTGCCGCGCAGAATGTGGATAAGTAGGGCGACGTTATGCACACCGTGTGTACGACACGCCGCCACATCTAGCGTTGTCGGGATGTCGGAGGCCCCATATATAGTGATTCTCGGTTGGAACACCGCTAGGAACCACGGTCTTCGGGTGGCTCGTGGATCCCTGGTGTGAAGGCCGTACGGAATCGTTCTCCGGACCCCGGCCTTCGGGTGGCCCGGGGTCCGGAGACGAGCCCGTAGCACCGGTTCCGCCACTCGGCGGGTGCCGTGGGGGGACGCGACTTCATGGGGGAGTCGCTCGAGGTCGATACTCGGCCGGACTGTGGGAGGCACCGTGTCAATAACCGTCGTGAAGCGGAACGGGGAGCGAGAGCCCTACGACGCCAACAAGATCAACCTGGCGATCGAACACGCCAGTGCGGGACTCGACGAGAACATCACCTGGGTCACGCAGATCGCGTCGGAACTCGAGCTCACGCTCTTCGACGGGATCACCACCCAGCAGCTCGATGAGGCCGTCATCCAGGTGGCGCTGCAGAACGTCAAGGACGACCCGGCATTCGACACCGTCGCGGCCCGGCTGCTGCTGAAGACCATCTACAAGCGCGTCCTCGGTGACTACTCCACCGCGGATGAGCTCAAGTCGCTCCACGGCTCGCGGTTCCGTCCCTACGTCGAGCGCGGCGTGGCCGAGGACCTCCTCGACGACCGCCTCGCCTCACTCTTCGACCTCGAGCGCCTCGGCGCCGCCATCGACCCGGCGCACGACGAGCTGCTCAAGTACATCGGCGTCGTCACGCTCAACAACCGCTACGGCATCAAGGCCCGCAACAACGACCCGCTCGAGGTGCCGCAGTACTTCTGGATGCGCATCGCGATGGGCCTGTCCCTCAACGAGGCGGACCCCACGTCGGCCGCTCTGTCCTTCTACGAGAAGATGAGCCGCCTCGACTACCTGGCCGCCGGCTCCACCCTCGTCAACGCGGGGACCAAGTACCCGCAGCTCTCCAACTGCTTCGTCATGGAGATGCAGGACGACATCGAGCACATCGCGAAGACCACCCGCGATGTCATGTGGCTCACCAAGGGCACCGGCGGCATCGGCCTCTCGGTCAGCAAGCTGCGCGCCCAGGGCTCGCCGATCCGGTCGAACAACACGACCTCGACCGGCCCGATCCCCTTCATGCACACGATCGACTCGATACTGCGGGCCGTCAGCCGCGGCGGCAAGAAGTTCGGCGCCCTCTGCTTCTACATGGAGAACTGGCACCTCGACTTCCCGGAGTTCCTCGACCTCCGCCAGAACTCGGGTGACCCGTACCGGCGCACCCGCACCGCGAACACCGCGGTGTGGATCTCGGACGAGTTCATGAAGCGCGTCCAGAACGACGACGACTGGTTCCTGTTCGACCCGCTGGAGGTCGCCGACCTCAACGAGCTCTAC
>DATCMN010000118.1:0-3456 GCA_036563405.1 Naasia sp.
GACGCGGGCTTCGGCGCGCACGTGCTCGCGAACGCTGTGCCGACGGGCAGATCCGGCGTTTTCGTGCAGAGCTCCGCCGGCGGAGCGGGTTCGGGTCGTGCGCGCACCCCGGGCGGCAGCGCTGCCGCATCGAACCGCCGAGGGGACAGGCGCGAGGCGGGGCGCACCGGCTGGGGCCGCGCGGCGGAGCTGCACTCGGGGCACCAGGACGACCTGCGGCGCTCGCGGCCTGGCCGGTTCCGCTGCTCCTCCGGCGTGGCCACGAAGATGTGACCGGAGTCGCACTGCCACTGCAGCAGCACCTCCGCGGCCGGCGGGATCTGGGTGAGGGCGATCCCGCCGTTGAGGTCCGGGTGGTACTGCCGGATGAGCACCGGGAACGGTGCCCACGCGTCTCGGTAGCTGCCGACCGGGTACGGCACCGGGGCGCCGCGGGAGAACTGCCGCCGCGCCCACCACGCTCCCACCGGCTCCGCCATGGGCGGAAGGCTACCCAGCACCTGCGACAGCGGCGACCGGAGCACATGGCACGATCGACCGTGGCACGATCGTGTTCGAGGGAGGCTTCCAGATGGTGAACGTGGATGTGGATCGTACGCAGTGCCAGAACTTCGGGCAGTGCGTGGTCGAGGCGCCGAAGGTGTTCCGCCTGAACGCGCGGGACGAGATGGAGTACACCCCGGTCGTGGACGACTCCGAGCTCGAGAACGTGGAGGCAGCGATCGACGTGTGCCCCATGCAGGCGATTTCGCTGCTCGCCGGACGGTAGGGGCTCGGTTGTCGCTGCCCGTCGTGATCGTCGGGGCGTCGCTCGGCGGCCTCCGAACCGCGGAAGCGCTGCGGCGATCCGGCTACGCCGGCCCCCTCGAGGTCTTCGGCGATGAGCTGCACGCCCCGTACAACCGCCCCCCGCTGTCGAAGGACGTCCTCGGCGGCGAGGTTAGCCACGCCGCCGTCGCCTTCCCGCAGCGCGCGACCACCGCGGATGTCGAGTGGCGGCTCGGCACACGCGTCGAGTCGGCGGACCTGGAGCGGCGGGTCGTCTGCACGGCGGACGGATCGGAGGTGCGGTACCGGGCTCTGGTCGCGGCGACCGGGCTCCGGCCGAAGCGGCTCTTCCCGCGCACCGCGAGTCTCGCCGGCGCTTTCGCGCTGCGGACCGTCGACGACGCCGGTGCGCTCCGGGACGCGCTCACCCCCGGCGCCCGCGTGGTGGTCGTCGGCTCGGGGTTCCTCGGCTGTGAGGTCGCGGCGACCGCACGCCGGCTCGGCTGCGAGGTGACGGTCGTGGGCTCCGCACGGCTTCCGATGCAGCGACCGCTGGGGGCGGCGCTCGCCGCCGAGGTGATGCGCCGCCACGAGGAGCGGGGCGTGGCCTTCCGGATGGGGATGTCCGTGGTCGAGGTGCAGGGCGGCGAGGCGGTCGAGGGCGTCCGGCTGGCAGACGGGTCCGAGCTCCCCTGCGACGTGCTCGTGGAGGCGATCGGCTCGACGAGGAACACCGAGTGGCTCTCCGGCAACGACGTCGATGCGGAGGAGGGGCTGCGCACCGACTCCGCGATGCGGGTGCTCCGGGCCGATGGGCGCTCCTGGGAGGACGTCTTCGCCGTAGGCGACGTCGCCCGATTCCCGAACGCCATCTACGGGGAGGTGCCCGCCGCGATCGAGCACTGGAACATCCCCACCGAGACGGCCAAGCGGGCCGGCCGGATCCTCGCCCTGCAGCTGGCGGGGGATCCCCTTCTCGATGACGCGATCGCGGAGCGCTTCGCGCCGGTCCCGTCCTTCTGGAGCGATCAGTACGACATCCGCCTCCTCGCCTACGGGCTGCCCGCCCTGGCCGACCGGGCCGAGCTGCTCGCCGGATCCGTCGACGGGGACTGCGTCTTCGGGTACTTCGTCGGCTCCCGCATGGTGGGCGTCTGCGGCATCGGGATGCGGTCCGCGGTGATGGGCTACCGCGACGAGGTGTCCCGCTACGGCCACGTCGCCATCGGGGAGCCGGCCCCGTGACCCGCGTCGAAAGCGGAAGGGGCGGCCGCTTCCGCGACCGCCCCTCCGCTGGAGCAGCGGCTCAGCGCACCGACTTCCGTTCGTAGATCGCCATCGCCCAGGCGAACCCGCCCGCGATGAGGACCACGCACCAGCCGACGGCCAGGAGCGGCTGCCAGCCGAGCTCCGTGCCGAGCAGCAGCCCCCGCAGCGTCTCGATGAAGGGCGTGAAGGGCTGGTACCGGGCGAATTCCTGCAGGCCCGCCGGCATCGACTCGGCCGGCACGAAGCCGCTGCCGAGGAACGGCAGGAAGGTGAGCAGGAGCGGCCAGTTGCTGGCAGACTCCACGGACTTCGACTGCATCCCCATCGCGACGCCGAGCCAGCTGATGGCGTAGGCGAGGAGCGCGATGATCCCGGCCGCGCCAAGCCACTCGAGCGGGCCGCCGGTCGGACGGAACCCGATCAGCAGTCCGACGCCGAGCACCAGTGCGACGGCGATGACCGCCTGGACGGTGTTGCCGAGCACGTGACCTGCGAGGACCGAAGTCCGCGAGATCGCCATGGTGCGGAACCTGGCGGTGATGCCCTCGGTCATGTCCATCGCGACAGTGGTGGCAGTGCCGCCTGCGGTGCCGGCGATCGTCATCGCGAGGATGCCCGGCAGGACATAGGCCAGGTAGGCCTCCCGTCCGGCCCCCGGATCGACGCCCGGGAGGCCCGCGCCGAGTGTGCCGCCGAGGACGAACACGAACAGCAGCAGAAAGACGACCGGCCCGATGATCGTGAACGCCGACAGCGCGGGGTAGCGGATCATGTGCAGCAGGTTGCGGCGCAGCATCGTGATCGAGTCGGCGACGACGTGCGACTGGCGAGTGCCTCCGACAGGCGCGGGGACAGTGGCGGGGGTGGCGGTGGTCATGACTGCAGCTCCTTCGTGTCGATCTGGCCCGCCGGCTCCTTCTTGCCGGTCAGGGCGAAGAAGACGTCGTCGAGGTCGGGGGTGTGCACGCTGAGGTCGTCGACCTCGAGCGACGCCGCGTCGAGGCGGCCGAGCACCGTCCGCAGGGAGGCCACTCCGCCGTCCGCGGGGACGGTCAGGGTGAGCGCGGCCGCGTCGGGGGTGGATCCGTCCAGCAGCCGGGCGGCCGTGTCCAGGGCTCCGGCGTCCGGGAAGCGGAGCCGGATGTGCCCGCCGGGGACGAGGCGCTTGAGCTGATCGGGCGTTCCTTCGGCGACGATCCGGCCGCCGTCGAGCACCGCGATACGGTCGGCGAGCTCGTCGGCCTCGTCGAGGTACTGGGTGGTGAGGAGCACGGTGGTGCCGCCGGCGACGAGCGAGCGGACGATGTCCCACATGGTGTGCCGGCTGCGCGGATCGAGTCCCGTCGTCGGCTCGTCGAGGAAGATCACCCGCGGCGTGGACACGAGCGTCATGGCCAGGTCGAGCCGGCGCCGCATCCC
>DATCMN010000121.1:0-6466 GCA_036563405.1 Naasia sp.
GAGCTCCTCGGCGACGCGCTCGGCGATGGTGCGCGCGGCGATGCGCCGCGGCTGGGTGTGTGCGATCGCGGTGCGGCCGAGCTCCAGGCAGATCTTCGGCAGCTGGGTGGTCTTGCCGCTGCCCGTCGCGCCGGCCAGCACGATCACCTGGTTCTCGCGGATCGCGGAGGCGATCTCCTCCCGCAGCGCGCTGACCGGCAGCTCCGGCGGATACGCGATGCGGTAGGGGGCGACCGTCGACATGAGCCTTCCAGTCTACGTTCCCGTGCGCACCAGTCCGGCCTCCGGCCGAGGGGCTCCCGGAGGCCGTCGAGGGGGTGGAAGAGTTGCCGTCATGACGACTGCAGCACCAGTTCCCACCGTCCGGCTCAACAACGGATCGGAGATCCCCCAGCTCGGCTTCGGCGTCTTCCAGGTCGAGCCGGAGCGCACGCAGGAGGTCGTGGAGAGCGCCATCGGGATCGGCTACCGGCACATCGACACCGCGGCGGCCTACCGCAACGAGCGCGGCACCGGCGCGGCGATCGCGGCGTCCGGCATCCCGCGCGATGAGTTCTTCTTGACGACCAAGCTCTGGAACGCCAACCACCGGCGCGACAAGGCGCTCGCGGCCATCGACACGAGCCTCCAGCTCCTCGGGCTCGACTATGTCGACCTCTACCTCATCCACTGGCCGCTGCCGATGTTCGACGAGTACGCCGAGGCGTGGAAGGCGCTCGAGGAGATCGCCGCGAGCGGCAAGGCCAAGACGATCGGCGTCTCCAACTTCCTGCCCGAGCACCTCGAGCGGGTGTTCGCCGAGTCCGAGACGGTGCCGGCGGTGAATCAGATCGAGCTGCACCCCCAGTTCCAGCAGCGGGAGCTGGTCGAGTTCTGCAAGAAGCACGGGATCGAGATCGAGGCGTGGTCGCCGCTGGCGTCCGGGCAGATCGTGGACCGCCCCGACGTGCAGGCCATCGCGGAGAAGTACGGCAAGACCCCGGCGCAGGTGACCCTCCGCTGGCACCTCGACCAGGGCCGCATCATCTTCCCGAAGTCGAACAATCCGGACCGCCAGCGGGAGAACTTCGAGATCCTCGACTTCTCGCTCACGGCCGAGGAGCTGGCCGTGTTCGACGCTCTCGACGAGGGCCGGCGCATCGGGGCCGACCCCGCCACCGCGGACTTCCGCTGAGCACCCCGGCGCCGGCGGCCTCGCGCCGCTGGGGCCGGCTCGTCCTCGTCGGGCTGATCGGCGGGTTCATGTCCGGCCTCTTCGGCGTGGGCGGCGGCATCATCATGGTGCCGCTGCTCGTGTGGCTGACCGGCGTGGACCAGAAGCGGGCGTCGGCGCTCAGCCTCGCCGCGATCATCCCGGCCGCCGCCGTGGGCGCCGTCAGCTACGGGGCGAACGGGGAGATCGACGTCCCCGCCGCGCTCGCACTCGCCGCGGGAGCGGTGCCGGGCGCGCTGCTCGGCACGGCCCTGCTGCGGCGCATCAACGTGACGGTGCTGCGCCTGCTGTTCGTGCTGCTCCTCGTCCTCGTCGCGGTGCGGATGCTGCTCGTCGTCCCGCCCCGGGAGGCCGAGGTGCCCCTCGACGTGCCCCTGCTGCTGCTCCTGTTCGCGGTCGGGGTGCTCACCGGCATCGCGTCAGGGCTGCTCGGCGTGGGCGGCGGTGTCGTCATCGTCCCGGTGCTCATCGCAGGCTTCGGCGTGGGCGACCTGCTCGCCAAGGGCACGTCGCTCGCCGTGATCGTGCCGACCAGCCTCGTCGGCACGGCGTCGAACGCACGGCGCGGTCTGGTGGAGCTCCGACCGGCGCTCGCCGTGGGGGTCGCCGCCGCGCTCGCGAGCTATCCCGGTGTCGCGACGGCGTTCCTGCTGCCGCCCCGCGTCGCCGCCATCGCGTTCGCCGTGCTGCTCCTCGCCACCGCCATCCAGCTCGGTTCCCGGACCTGGCGCGATCTCCGAAGGCCCCGATGATCGCGCCCGCCCTGCGCTTCGTGCTGGTCGCGAGCTCCTTGCGGCTCGCGATCGAGGGCGGCAGGGTCTCGCTCGCGGTCCTCGCCGTGGAGCAGGCCGACAGCGTCGCGCTCGGCGGGGTCCTCATCGCGGCGCTCCTCGCGCCGAGCGTCATCATCGCGCCGCTCGCCGGCGTGCTGTTCGACAGGAGCACGGCCCCCCGGCTGCTGCTCGTGGCGGGCGGCGGCGTCACGGCTGCCGGACTCGCCCTCGCCGGACTGCTCGGCGTCCTCCCGCCCGCGGTGGTGGTCGCGGTGCTGCTTCTCACCGGGTGCTGCACTCCCGCTTTCCAGGGAGCGCTCAGCAGCTTCTCCGCCGACCTGATCCCCGACTCCGAGCGCGCTTTCGCGGCCGACGCGTTCGCCTACAACGTGTCGGGTGTCGCCGGGCCCGCCCTGGCGGCGCTCGCGATGGCGGTCGGATCCTCTCGACTCGCCCTCGAGGTGTTCGCGGTAGTGGCCCTCGGCGGTGCGCTGCTCGCGCTCACCCTGGCCATGAAGCCGCGGCCGCGCCCGGACGAGCCGGTAACGATCGTCGCCGGCATCCGGCGCGGACTCCGGCACCTCGTCCTGCACCGGCCGCTCGCCCTCACCACCCTGTCGAGCACGCTCACCCAGGTGGGCGCGGGGGCGTTCCCCATCGCCGCCGTGGGGCTCGCGCTCGAGCGCGCGGGCAGCGCCACGGGAGCCGGGTGGGTGCTCACCTCGTTCGCTGTGGGCGGCCTCGTCGGCAGCCTCCTCGTCGCGTGGCGGCCCATCCGGCGCTGGGATCCGACCGTGGTCATGCTCGGCGCGTTCACCGCGACCGGGCTGGGTGTCGTGGCCGCCGGCCTGCTCCCGGGCTTCGCGCCGGCCATCGTCGCGGTGGCGGTCGGCGGGCTGTTCACTGCGCCCGGCGTCACCGCCCTGTTCGCCGTCCGCCAGCGGGAGAGCCCGCCTGACGTGCGCGCCCAGGTGTTCACCGTCGGAGCCGGACTCCGCTCATCCGCCGCCGCGGTCGGTGCCGCGATCGGCGGCTTCCTCGCCGTCGTCGGCGGCGGGCCGCTCACGGTGCTCGTCGGGATCGGCTGGATCGCCTCCGCGGCGGTCCTGCTGCTGCCCGGCGGGCTGCGCCGCACGCCTCCGGAGTCGATCGCCGCCTGACTCCCAGTCGTCGCTCGGGAAACTCCCGGACAGGGCTTGCAGGGTGGCGGGATGAGTGCAGTGGACGACGTGTGGGACGAGTGGAAGGACGCGGTCAACATGACCCCGTCGCAGCTGTCGACATGGCTCGACTCCGAGGAGTCGAAGCGGGTCGGGGATAAGAGCGGCGGCGGCGAGTCGACGGGCCATCAGTCCGGCAGGCGGATCGTCGAGATCCTGCACAGCAAGAAGGGGGACCTCACCGACGACGACGCGGCGCACATGCGGAAGGTGGTCGGCTACGTGCACCGGCACCTCGCGCAAGGCGGGCCTGCGGAGGACGCCGAGCACTCCGACTGGCGGTACTCGCTCATGAACTGGGGACACGACCCGTCGAAAAGGTGACGATTCGGTCGGGAGGCCGGCAGGGTCACACCCAGGTGGGGCTCCAGACATGGATCTGCCAGAACCAGAACGGTACCTGCATTCCCGACCAGAGCGGGTAGAAGAACGCGCTGAGCAGCACGGCCAGGCCGACGAACAGCACCAGGCCCCGGTTCGCCATGGCGACCCGATGCGGCGCCGGAGGCTCCCGACCGGTGTCGACGACCCGACCCGTGATGATGCCGATCACGGCGACCAGCGCGAGGAGGAGGAAGGGCAGGAACGCGATCGCGTAGAACTGGAACATCGTTCGAGTGGGGTAGGTCAGCCACGGCAGGTAGCCGACAGCGACGCCCATCAGGATCAGCCCGTCCCGGGGGATGCGGAGCCGGATGAGCCGGTAGACGAGGAAGACCGCGGCCGCGATGCCCGCGTACCAGATCAGAGGATTCGCGATCGACCAGACGATCTCGGCGCAGTAGCCGAACTGGCAGCCGTTCTCGCCGGCACCGCTGCCCTGGTAGTACACCTGGGTGGGCCGGGCGAGGAGCGGCCACAGGATCGCGGGAGTCGCGTAGGGGTGCGACGAGTCCAGCGCCGTGTGGAACCCGTAGATGTCCGAGTGCCAGTGCCACAGGTTCTGGATCGCGTCCGGAACCCAGGCGAGCAGCCCGGTCCACCGCTCACCGCCCTCCGCGATCCAGTTCCGGTTCCACCCTCCACTGGTCAGGAACCAGCCCGTGTAGGTGGCGAGGTAGGCGGCGAGCGCGGCCGGGATCAGGCTGACGAAGGCGAGCGGCCCTTGCCGGACGATGGTGACGAGTGGCCAGGCATCGACCCCGGCGCGGCGGCGGGCCAGCGCGTCCACGACGAGCACGTAGATCGCGAACCCGGCGAGGAAGTACAGGCCCGACCACTTCACCCCCGTCTGCAGGCCGAACGCGACGCCGGCCGCGATCAGCCAGGGGCGCCAGGCGAGGGCCGGACCGAGAGTGGCGACCTCGGGATCCCGGGCCCGCTCCCACTGGCCGAAGCGGCGGTCGAACCAACGGCGGTCGAGCAGGATGCAGGCGAAGCCGAGCAGCCCGAACAGCATCACGAAGTTGTCGAGCAGGGTCACCCGGGACAGCACTATCGCGTGCCCGTCGATGGCCATCAGGCCTCCCGCGAGCGTGCCGAGCAGTGCGCTCCGGAACAGGGTGCCGGCGATCACCGTGAGGAGCAGGACCGCGAGCGTCCCGGCGACGGCGACCGAGAACCGCCACCCGACCGGGTTCTGGGCGCCGAACAGGGCGAGGCCGATAGCAATCAGCCACTTCCCGAGCGGCGGATGGGCGACGTACGAGGCGTCCGGGAGGAAGATGCCGACGTTCCCCGAGTTGAACTCGTCGTCGACGTCCACGTCCTCCGGCCACTTGGACTCGTAGCCGAGGTTCAGCAGGGTCCAGGCGTCCTTCACATAGAACGTCTCGTCGAACATCAGGGTGTCCGGGTGGCCGAGGCCGGCGAAGCGGAGGATCGCCGCGAGGACGGTCACCCCGAGCGGTCCCGCCCAGCGCAGAGTGCGCCTGTCGAGAAGGCCCGGCCGTGCCACAGCCGCCCCCACTGCCGGGAGGAACGAGGTCCGGCTCCGCACCGCCCCATGATAGGCGCGGGCGCACCTGGGAGACTGGAGGCGTGCTCGTGCTCGCCGCCACCCCGATCGGCAATCTCGGCGACGCGACACGGCGCCTCGTGGAGACCCTCGAAACGGTGCAGGTGATGGCGGCCGAGGACACCCGGGTCGCCCAGCGACTGCTCGCGGGCCTCGGCATCGCGAACCGGCCGCGGCTCATCTCGCTCAACGACCACAACGAGCGGGAGCGGATCGCCGAGCTGGTGGCGCTCGCCGCCGACGCGGACGTCCTCGTCGTCAGCGACGCCGGCATGCCGACTGTCTCCGACCCCGGCTACCGGCTGGTGGCGGGCGCGATCGACGCCGGCGTTCGAGTGACGGTGCTCCCCGGTGCGTCGGCGGTCCCCACAGCGCTCGCCCTCTCCGGCCTGCCGACCGACAGGTTCGCGTTCGAGGGGTTCCCGCCGCGCAAGCCGGGGGAGCGGCGCGCCGCCCTCGCCGCGCTGGCCCGCGAGGCGCGCACCCTGGTGTTCTTCGAATCCCCGCAGCGGGTCGCCGACTTCCTCGACGACCTGGCGGCCGCCTTCGGCTCCGATCGCCCCGTCGCACTGTGCCGGGAGCTGACCAAGCTGCACGAGGAGGTGGTCCGCGGCGGGGCGGCCGAAGTCGCTGCGTGGGCCCACGGCGGCGTGCGCGGCGAGGTCGTCGTGGTGGTGGGCGGCGCCCCGCCGGTCACCGCGGACGAGGCCACCGCTGTCGACCAGGTGCTCTCCCTGGTGGCGGCCGGCGCACGCCTCCGGGAGGCGTCCGCCGAGGTGGCCGAGGCGACCGGGCTGTCCCGCCGCGAGCTCTACGAGGCGGCGCTCCGCCGCCGCTGATCCGCCTCCCACTGACGGCAACGGTGCGGCCAAACGGCAACGCTCTACGGATGCCGTCAGGCCGGAGCGTTGCCGTCAGCACCGGCGACCGGGCGTCCGCCTCCCGCGTAACGGCGCGGGGGAGCCGCCCGGCGGGAACTTAGGATGGTCGGCATGTCCTCCGGCGCGTCCTTCTACATCACCACGCCGATCTTCTACCCGAGCGACGTCCCCCACATCGGCCACGGCTACACGGAGGTGGCGGCCGACGTGCTGGCCCGCTGGCACCGCCAGTCCGGCGACGACACCTGGCTGCTGACGGGGACCGACGAGCACGGCCAGAAGATGCTCCGCACCGCGAGCGCCAACGACATGACCCCGCGCGAGTGGGCGGACCGCCTGGTAGAGAGCTCATGGCTCCCGCTGCTCGACACCCTCGACATCGCCAACGACGACTTCATCCGCACCACCCAGGAGCGGCACGA
>DATCMN010000122.1:0-2900 GCA_036563405.1 Naasia sp.
CGCGGCGACCGACGACTGGGGCACCTCGGACGACTCGGTGAAGCCTCTGCCGGAGCGGATCGACAGGGCGGCCGCGGAGTTCGCGGAGACGATCCGCCGGTCCACCCGGACCGCGGGACTCCGCGACCCGTTCGCCCTCCCCGCCGGGTTCGACCCGACGGGCGTCGGCGGCATCCAGTAGCGGGTCGGCGCCCGCAACCCGGGCCGGTTCGGTCGATCCGGGCCGGCACGCCGGCCCGGGGTGGCCGGATCGGCCCCGCAGTGCGCCCGCCCGGTCCGGTGTCAGTCCGCCAGCTCGAGCACGAAGTAGGTGCTGTTCGGATCGATGCCGTACGAGCCGAACGGGCCGGTCTCGCGGAATCCGTAGCGCTCGTACAGGCGGCGCGCGGCGGCGAACTCGTCCTGAGTGCCGGTCTCCAGGTACAGGCCGGACCAGCCGCGACCGCGCGCCTCGTCGAGGATGCGCTCCAGCAACGCGGCCCCGATCCCGCGGCCGCGAGCCGCGCCCACCGTGCGCATCGACTTGATCTCGCCGGTCCCGTCCCCCAGATCCTTGACGGCGCCGGTGCCCAGCAGCGCGCCCGACTCGTCCCGCGCCGTCCAGAAGGAGATGCCCGGCCGGGCCAGCTCGGAGGCGGAGAGGGCGTGCACGCTCTCGGGCGGCGAGGTGGAGAGCATGTCCGCCATGTGCTCGTCCAGCAGCTGCTGCACGTCGGCGGCGCGGGGGCTGTCGAGCTGGATGCGGATGCCCGGCGGCGAGGGTGGCGCGGTCGTCATGTCTCCCGAGTCAACCAGGTCGGCGGCATGCTCGCCGTGCACTTCCGCTCGCGCGGCGCCATCGCCACGCCCACCGCGGCGGCGGCCCACCGCGCTCGCGACCCCGTCGACGGCGAGGCCCAGGGTGATCGCCACGGCGACGGAGGCGGCGACCGCCAGGAGCGGCTGATCCTGGAGGAGTGTGCCCGCGACAGTGCCCACGACGGTGTTGAACACCGCCCATGCGATCCCCGCGCCGACCGCGAGGGGCAGGAACCGTCGCAGCGGCATCCCGCCGGCCCCCGCCACCAGGTTGACCGCGATGCGGGCGAACGGCACGTAGCGGGCGGTGAAGATCAGCAGCGCCGGCCGGCGGAGGATCGCGGCCCGCGCGCGGCGGATCGCGGCCGCCGGCCGGGGGCGCCGTTGCCACCGCCAGCGGTCCAGCCCGATCCTCCGGCCGAGGAGCCAGAGCAGGCTGTCGCCGGTGACGGCCCCGAGCGCCGCGACGACGAGCACCGGCAGCGGCACCGGCTCACCCGCCGAGGCCGAGAGCGCTGCTGCGGCGACCACAGCCGTCTCCCCGGGCAGCACCACGAGGAACGCGTCGCCCACCACCAGCGCGAACAGGGCGACGAGCAGCAGAGGCGAGCCGGCCAGGGAGGTGAGCGCGGCGTCCACCCCGCAGGCCTACAGGCGCCGGGTGAACGGCCGGTGACGAACCGCCGCCGGGCCGCCGCCGCGCCGCATCCCGTTCGGGGCCGCCCCTCCGGCGGAGCTGTGCGGTAGGATCGCAGAGGACCCAGGCCGGGTAGGCCGGGTCCACCACGGAGCAGATCGGCAGGAAGCTGGTCGTTAGTGGTGGGTTTCCGTGACCGGGCAGTCGCCCCGGTCGTCACGGCGGCTTTCTACTGATGACCAGAAGTCCGACACGGACTGGCCACGCTCCTTCCTGCTGTCCTATCTGCTCCGACACGTCACGTGAAGGAGAAAGACCTCTTGGAAGGTCCTGAGATCAAGTTCGCCGAAGCCGTCCTCGACAACGGCAAGTTCGGCACCCGCACCATCCGGTTCGAGACCGGCCGCCTCGCCCAGCAGGCGCAGGGCGCGGCCGTCGCGTACCTCGACGAGGAGACGATGCTCCTCTCGGCCACCAGCATCAGCAAGCACCCGAAGGACCAGTTCGACTTCTTCCCCCTGACGGTGGACGTGGAAGAGCGCTCCTACGCCGCCGGCAAGATCCCCGGCTCGTTCTTCCGCCGCGAGGGCCGCCCCTCCACCGAGGCGATCCTCGTCTGCCGCCTCATCGACCGGCCGCTGCGCCCGTCGTTCGTCGACGGCCTCCGCAACGAGGTCCAGATCGTCATCACGGTCCTCTCGATCGCCCCCGACGAGTTCTACGACGCCCTCGCGATCAACGCGGCGAGCATGTCGAGCCAGATCTCGGGTGTGCCGTTCGACGGCCCCATCGCCGGTGTGCGCCTCGCGTTCATCGACGACCAGTGGGTCGCGTTCCCCAAGCACTCGCAGCTCGAGCGCGCCGTGTTCGACCTCACGGTCGCCGGCCGGGTCGTCACCGACTCGAAGGGCGTCGAGGACGTCGCGATCATGATGGTCGAGGCCGAGGCAACCGAAGGCGCCTGGAACCTCATCCAGGGCGGTGCGACCAAGCCGAACGAGGCCGTCGTCGCCCAGGGGCTGGAGGCGGCGAAGCCGTTCCTCAAGCAGCTGGTCGAGGCGCAGGCGAAGCTCGCGGCCCAGGCCGCCAAGGAGGTCCGCGAGTACCCGGTCTTCCTGCCCTACTCCGACGAGGCCTTCGAGGCCGTCACGGCCATCGCGTTCGACGAGCTCACCGCGGTCTACCAGATCGCCGGCAAGGTCGAGCGCCAGAACGCCGACGACGCCCTCAAGGAGCGCGTCAAGGCGGAGATCGCCTCCAAGGTCGAGGCCGGCGAGCTCGGCGGGGACATCCCGCCGATGGTGAGCGGCGCGTACAAGGCCGTCACGAAGAAGGTCGTGCGCGACCGGATCCTGCGCGAAGGCGTCCGCATGGACGGCCGCGGTCTCGCGGACATCCGCCCGCTCGACGCCGAGGTCGCGGTCATCCCGCGCACCCACGGCTCCGCGATCTTCCAGCGCGGCGA
>DATCMN010000132.1:0-3764 GCA_036563405.1 Naasia sp.
AACGCGGCCCCCGGCCCGCGCACCGCCACGCCTACCACGAGCTGCTCTGGGTGCGGTGCGGGACCGGCACTCACGAGATCGATGGCGAGGCCGTCGACCTCCGGCCCGGGACTCTCGCGGTCATCGGCCGCGGACGCGTGCACCGCGTCCTGAACGCCGAGGGCTTCCACGGCGCCGCCATCCGCTTCGGCGAGGAGCTGCTGCTACCGGCCTCCGGCGGCCGCACGAACCCCAGTTGGCTGATCGGCACCACCGCCACCCACACCGTCGACGTCCCCGACGGCGAGGTCGCCCGTCTCGAGGGACTGCTCAGCACCCTGGCCGACGAACTCCGTCGCCCCCCGGACGTCCGCAGCCTCGACCTGCAACGCCACTTCCTGTCGGCGCTGCTGCTGTGGATCGGTCGCTGGTACGAGGACGGCCAGCAGGACCACCAAGCCGATGATCTCGCGGTGCTGGACCTCTACCGCCGGTTCATCGACGTCCTCGAGCAGGACTTCGCCCGTCATGCCGACGCCGTGCACTACGCCGACGCGCTCGCCATCCCGCAGTCCGCGCTCTCCAAGGCCCTCGTGCAGGCCACCGGCCGCACCACCAAGGAGCACGTCACCGAGCGTCGACTGCTCGAAGCCGCTCGGCTGCTGCGCTTCACGACCTTGAGCGTCGGCGAGATCGCCTACCGCGCCGGATACACCGACCAGCTCTACTTCTCCCGCGCCTTCCGCCGCCGGTACGGCACGGCCCCGACCGACTACCGTCGCGGCTCAAGTCAAGCAGCCTGATGGCGCAGGAGCTCTGACGCATCGGACACGCGGGCACTTTGCACGAGATGGATAGCCGCGCCGCCTCCCGCTCTCCACGTGGTCCGTCCCGGGCCGACAGACGCTTTCAGCAGTCGTGGTCGGCGAGACGGGGCGCGGCATCGCGCAGGCGCGACAGCAGCGCGTGCAGCAGCACGCGTTCGTCGTCGCTCAGGGGCGCGAAGAAGGCGTCCTCGACGTCGCGGAACGCCTGGTCGGCCTGGGCCAGACGGCGCTGGCCCGCAGCGACGATGGACACGAGGTGGCGGCGCCGGTCGACGGTGTCGCGCTTGCGCTTGATCAACCGCGCGGCTTCGAGCGGGTTGAGCAGGTTCACGAGTACGCTGTTGTCCACGCCCACGAGGTCGGCCAACTCGCGCTGGCCGACGGGTCCGCGGTCGTCGAGCAGGTCCAGGATGCGGAGCTGTCGCGGCTTGAGATCGTGACCGCCGAGCACCTCGCGCACGTGTCGCGAGAACAGGTCGCCCAGCATGGTCAGCGTGAAGCCGGCGCGGGAGCTGGCGCTGTCAAGGACCAGGCCGGTCTCGAAGGGACCGATGGACGCGACGTCGTCGACGGTGCATTCACCGTCATCCGCCGCCGATCGTCTTCTCGCGGACAACGCGCTAGCTCGTAAGGACCATTGCGTTGCCGGCCGGGTCGCGGACGAGGTGCCCGCCTGGGTGCGTCTCGGCGTGGCCGACGCGTGCTAGGGCGGCCTCGAGGCGCTCCGGCGTGTCGAAGCGGATCGTGAAGTGCCGCAGCCCGGCGGTTCCCTCCGGCGGTTGGACGACGCCGACGCCCTGCCATGTGTTGATGGCCATGCGGTGCTTGAAGCGCCCGTTGGCGTGGAAGTCGACCCCGGTGCCGAAGTCGCTCGCATCGAGAAAGCCGAGGTCGTCGCGGTAGAAGCGGCGGCTGGCGGCGATGTCGCCGACGTGCAGGTGCATGTGCCCGATGAACGTCCCCGTCGGAAGCGGGCGGAAGAGGTCTTCGTCGACAAGCGTGCTGAGGACCTCGCGGACGTCGAGCGGATCGCGGCCGCTGCGGCGGCGCCCGGACGCGTCGATGACTTCGGGTCCGTAGGCGGTCATGCGCATGGAGCGCAGGCGCTCGGGCGTTTCCAGCGTGAGCTCCAGCCCGATCCCGTCGGGGTCGTCGAGGTAGATCGCCTTCGACATCACGTGGTCGGTCGGCGACATCGGCACCCGAGCGGCCAGCAGCCGCCCGAGCACGCGCGCGAACTCCGGTTCGTTCGGCAGGTGGATCGCCAGGTGGTACAGCCCGGCGTAACCGCGCCGGACCCGTGAAGCTGCGCCCGGGTGCAGAACGAGCAGCGTCCTCTCGTCGGTGCCCAGGCTGAGCGCTCCGTCGTCCTCGCCGCGGACTTGCAAGCCGATCAGCGCCCGCCAGAAGACCAACGCCTGCTCGGTGTCTCTGACGTCGAGGTGGACGGGCCCGAAGTTGATCAGTTCACGACCCGTCTCGGGGGCCGGCGGGCGCTGATCGCGGGTGGGAGTCATGGAGTTGTTCATGAGCGTCTCGAGTCGGGTCGAGGGAATCACATCACCGTTATCGGCAGTATATCGTTGACTCTAAACAACGATTCGCTACTCTCCACGTTCTTCCCGCCGAACCACCCTTCGATCGGAGCTCTCCCATGCAGGCCATCACCATCACGCAGGACGGCGCCGCCCCCGCGCCGCAGGACGTCGACGAGCCGCGTGCGCCGGGCGCGGGCGAGGTGCTCGTGCGTGTGCAGGCGTCGTCGGTCAACCCGCTGGACGGCGGCATCGCGGCCGGGATGCTCAAGGGGATGCTCCCGCACGAGTATCCGATCACGCTGGGGCGTGACTTCGCCGGCGTCGTCGAGCAGGTCGGGGAGGGCGTCACCTCGGTCGCCGAGGGCGATGAGGTCTTCGGTGAGATCTCGGCGTTCAACCCGCCGGTCCATGACGGCGCATGGGCTGAGCGCATCGTCGTCGGCGAGCAGTTCTGCGCCAAGAAGCCGGCCGGCGTCGACACCGCCCAGGCCGGCGCGGCCCCGCTGGTCACGCTGACCGCGCTGGCCACCGTCGACGCCCTGGAGCTGTCGGCCGGCCAGAAGGTGGTCGTCGTCGGCGCCACCGGCGGCGTCGGCAGCATCGTCGTGCAGCTGGCCAAGGCCGCCGGCGCGACCGTGATCGCCCCGGGTCTGTCCGAGGACGAGGAGTTCCTGCGCGGCCTCGGCGTCGATGAGGTGCTGCCGCGTGAGGGCGACCTGGTCGCCGCGGTGCGGGAGCGCCACCCCGACGGCGTGCACGCGCTCGTGGACGCGGTCACGCCGTTCCAGCCGACCCCCTACGACGCGATCCTGGTCGACGGCGGCCGCATCGCCTCCCCGACCAACGCCGCCGGCGAAGGCCCCGGTCGCACCGACGTCATGCACGCCGCGATCCTCAACCGCGAATCGCTCGAGCGCGTCGGCAAGCTCCTCGCCGACGGCACGATCAAGGTCCCGATCCAGCAGACCTTCGAGCTCACCCAGGCGCCGGAGGCCCTCGGCGCGCTGAACTCCGGCCACACCCAGGGCAAGCTCGCCCTGCGCGTCGCATAACGCATCACACGCGCGGCGCTCGCCGAGGCGGGCGCCGCACTTCCCTGCTCCCCCTCTCGAGAAAGCACCGCATGACCACGATCGCCGTCACCGGCGCGACCGGCCAACTCGGCCGGCTCGTCATCCCCGCCCTGCTCGACCGGGGCGTGCCCGCGCAGAACATCATCGCCGCCGTCCGCCACCCGGAAAAGGCCGCCCACTTCGCCGCCCAAGGCGTGCAAGTCCGCCACGCCGACTACGCCCAGCCCGAGACTCTCGCCCCCGCGCTCGAAGGCGCCGACCGCCTCCTGCTGATTTCCGGCACACCCGGCAACCGCGTGGCCGAACACGCCAACGTCATCGACGCGGCCAAGCAGACCGACGTGCAG
>DATCMN010000291.1:0-4329 GCA_036563405.1 Naasia sp.
GCTTGGAGCGCCAGGCGGCGTTCTTCACGGGGGTCGCGAACACCGACATGTTGATCGGCACCTGCGCGTCCCGCAGGAAGGCCGCGTCGGCCTCACCGGCGTCGGCCGCGAAGCCGACCGCGAACTTCTCGGGGTTGAGCGACCCGAACCCGTCGGCCGCGACATCGATGACGAAGTCGGGCGTCGGCGCGAAGCCCTCGTACTGCTGAGCCGTGGTCTCCCCCGCGTCGGGCACCAGGGCGGACACGTAGACCAGCCCGGCCACCTTCTCGTGCGTCCCCGCCTCGGTGATCACCGTTCCGCCCCAGGAGTGGCCCACCAGAATGGTGGGGCCGTCCTGCAGGTCGAGCGCCCGCGTGGTCGCGGCCACGTCGTCCTCGAGGGAGGTGAGCGGAATCTGCGCGATGGTCACCCGGTGCCCCGCGGCCGTCAGCCGGTCGTAGACGCCTCGCCAGCCCGAGCCGTCGGCGAAGGCCCCGTGCACCAGCACGACGTTCCTGATCCCGCTGTCGATGGTGGTGGCGGTGGTGGCGGTGGTGTTCATGGTGCCCTTCCTGTCGGCCTCGTCCGGGGTGCCCGGTGAGATGTGATGGCGGCGTTCGCCGTCCGCGATGTGCAACATATTGCATGCCGGAGCCATTCCCGTCTAGTCGGAGGAGTTGCATCCCGGTCCGCGGCGTGCGCAATATGTTGCATGCCGATCCCTTCGGGCACCGCCGGTGTCGACCGCCTGCTCCTCCGTGACGACGTGTACCGACGCCTCCGCGACGCCATCGTGGACGGCACCTTCCAGCCGGGAGAGCAGCTCAAAGACGGGGAACTCGCCGACTGGCTCGGGGTCAGCCGCACCCCGATCCGCGAGGCGCTGCTCCGCCTCGGCACCAGCGGACTGGTCGTCGCCATACCGGGGCGCTCGACCACCGTCACCGCTATCGATCCCGCGGCGGCTCGCGACGCGCGCGACGTGATCGCAGCACTGCACTCGCTGGCGGTCCGGGAGATGGCCGGCCGGCTCAACGACGATGACCTGGACCGCATGCGGGACGCCAATCGCCGCTTCGCGGCCGCGATGAAGGCCGGGGACGCCGACGCCGCACTCGACGCCGACGACGACCTGCACAGGGTTCCAGTGGCCGCCCTCGGCAACCGGGCGCTCGAATCGGTCCTCGACCACTTCGACCCGCTCGTCCGACGCGCGGAACGTCACCGCTTCAGCTTCGAGGGGAACGGCTCGGTCGACCTGCACGACAAGCTGATCGAGCTGCTCGCGACAGGAGACGCGGAGAAGGCGGCCACAGTCGCGTTCGACATCTGGCACAGCCTGACCACCGACGACGACGAGTGACGTAGCCCCCTCCCATCACGGCTGCTGCGGGAGTTCCATCGGGGGTCCCCCGAGGCGAGAGAGGGGTTCGTGCGCCATCCGACGTAGGCCCACACGGCTGCGGCCAGCGCCGGTCCCCAGAACCAGAACGGCAGAAGGAGATTGCTGAGGATCGCCTCACCCACCTCCTGCACTGCGAAGGTCGACAGGAGTGTGGGGGCGGCGGAGGTGAGGAGGATCCCCGCGGCGGCGAACCCGGGAACGGCGGCGGCGGCGATCGGCACCGGCCGCCCCCCGACACCCGGTATCCAGCGGGGAAGGGTGCGCCCCCACGGCAGGATCAGCCCCAGCGTGAGGATGGCCGCGGCGACCGCACCGGATCCGATGATGAGCCCGGTCACCCGTATCACGGGCGTCGTTTCGAGCTCGGCCGCGGACGGCCCGAACAGCGGCCACGGAGTGAGCCACGTCGCGCGGACGAGCGCATAAGGGACCGGAGCGAGGGCGGCTGCGACCGTGACGGCGATCCGGTGCACGACGAGCCAGCGCTCGGCGCGAGCGGCAGCGGTGCTGACATGCAGTGAGACGGCGGCCACAGCTGCCCACGAGAAGGTGGCCGCGAGCGCGACCGCCGCAACGAGCAGGAGACCTCCGCTCTCCCACAGGGTCGTCCCCAGCATGCCGGCGAAGTCGAGCGGCGCGGTGACGGGGACGCCGAGCAGTGCGGCGATCATGACGAGGGCGACGAGGGCGATGATGAGGAGGATGCCGACCCTCGGTCTCCGCTGCAGAAGCAGCAGCACGGTGACGACACCGGCGAGAACGGCCGCGAAGCCGAAGAGGTATCCGGTGAATGCCACGATCAGCATCGATCCGAGCGTGGCGGCCGCCAACGCGGCGATCGAGGCGGCGAGGACTGTCACTCTCCCCCCGCCGAACGTCGCCCTGCCAGTGAGAAGCAGGACGGCGAGAAGGAGGCCCGACGCACCGGTGAGCACCGCCCCGAGAGCGGCGGCTGTTCTTCCGGCGACGGCACCGACCAGGCTCGAAGCCGGAGCGGCCCCAGCGGCACCGAAGGGATTCAGGTCCGGCACTCCCAGCCAGACGACACCGAGCACGAGCGCCGCGATCGAGGCGATAGCCGCCACCGCCACGAGGCGGCTGATCGGCGTCGGAAGTGGCGATGAGGCTGCGGGATGCGAGCGCGATGGTCTCGGCCCGGACTGTCTCGGGTGGGCGGGCAACGACATGTGTGCGGCTCCTTCGTCAACTGGACGCCCCACGCTAGGCAGCCCTCCGGCCCGGCCACCTCACCCGCCCGGGTGACCTCCCCGCCCCGCTCCGCGAGTAGCGTGAGCCGCGTCATGCCGGGAACCTTCGATCGGATACAGCCGCGGGGCGGGCGCCGAGCGCGCGCGACGGCGGCGGACATCCTCCTTGCCCTGGTGCTCGCGGCCCTGGCCCTACCGGTCACCGTCATGACGACCGTCGCGTCTGGCGGCGCTCCCTTCTGGGCGCCCGTGACGATCGCCGCCTTCGGCGCACTGCATCTTCTTGCCGCCGTCGTCCGCTATTCCCCGACTGCAGCGCTCGCGGGGGGTGCCGCTCTGATGCTCGGGCTCACCGCGTTGAGCTTTCCCGGCTTTCCGACGACCGCGGTGCTCATGCCGAGCAGCGCGGCGTTCCTCGTGCTCGTCTTCGCCGCTGCCGGAAGCGACTCCCGGTGGCTGGGCTGGTCGGCGCTCGTCGTGGGACTCGCCGGCGCAGCTTTCATCGTCGCCGTGGTCGTGGCGCGCGCGGAGGTCACCGACCTGGCGGGGCTGCTCGCAATGGCGGGCTTTCTCGTGGCATCGATCGGAGCGGCGTGGGCGGGAGGCAGGTATCGCCGGGAACTCCTGCGGAAGCGAAGCGCCGAAGACGTGGCGCGCACGCAGGCAGCCGAGTTGAGGCTGCGGAGGGACAGGGAACTCATCGCAGAGGACCGGCGGCGGATCGGACGCGACGTGCACGATGTGGTCTCGCACTCGCTGGCCGTCATGGTGGCGCAGGCCGAGGCCGCCAGAGTCCTGCTCGGCAGCGACGACGCCGGCGCCCGTGCGGCTGTGGAACACGTCGTGGCCACAGGGCGCTCGGCTCTGGCCGACATGCGCGGACTCGTCACAGCGTTCGCGGATGACCCCGCTGGGCGCGGCATCGACGGGGGGCCCGCGGCTTCGCATCGAGCGCCGCAATCGCCCAGCCCCCGCCTCGCAGACCTCCACGCGCTCGTCGCCTCCGCCTCAGGCCCGCAGCGCACTGTGCGGCTGGTGATCGAGGGCAGCGCCTGGCCGGTCAGCCCGGGACTGGAGACCGCCGTCTATCGCATCGCCCAGGAGTCCCTCACGAACACGCTCAAACACACCGCTCCCCCGACCCTCAGCCGCGTGCTGCTTCGGTGGTCGCCGACGGAGCTCACCGTGACGATCGACGACGACGGCGGGCCGATCCCCGAGAAGGATCCGCCCGCTCCGCTCCGCGGCGGCAGGGGCGTGGACGGCATGCGACACCGTGTGCTCCAGCACGACGGCATGCTGCAAGCCGGGCCACAGCCTGGAACCCCCCGAGGCTGGTCCGTCGTGGCGCGCCTTCCCCGCCCTGCGGTGCCTTCCACCGACAGCATCCTTCCGGCGGGGGCCGATCGCGCAGGCGCGGACGCGTGACCTCCCCTTCCCACGAGCGGCCCATCCGGATCGCCATCGCGGACGACCAGGAGCTCATCCGCTCCGCGGTCGCCACCATGGTCGGCTCGCAGGACGACCTCGAGGTCGTCCTCCAGGCAGGCCACGGGGCAGAGCTGCTCGAGAAGGTCCGCAGCGTGAAGGTCGACGTGGTGCTGATGGACATCCGAATGCCGGTCCTCGACGGCGTGGAGGCGACTCGACGGCTCCGCCAGTCGCAGCCCGCAGTCCGCGTCCTCATCCTGACGACCTTCGACCTCGACGAGTACGTGTTCTCCGCGCTCCGGG
>DATCMN010000133.1:0-8039 GCA_036563405.1 Naasia sp.
TCCCCCACTGCGAGTGCCCGTCATTTGGAGGACACGGGCAGCCCGGAGGGCTTCAGCGGATGGCCGTGGCGAGGGCGGCTTTCGCAGTGCCCAGCTTGGCGTCGAGCACCGTGGTGAAGCCCATCCGCTCGGCTTCGGATGCGCGCTGGGACGCCATCGAGACGGGCCGGATCTCGCCGGCCAGACTGATCTCGCCGACCGCCACGACATCGTGGGCGACGGCGGAGTCGGCTGCGGCCGACGCGATGGCGATCGCGATCGCGAGATCCGCGGCGGGCTCGGTGAGCCGGACGCCTCCGACCGTCGACACGTACACGTCCGCCGCCGACAGCTTGATGCCGGCCCGGCGCTCCAGGACTGCGAGCAGCATGGAGACCCGGCTCGAGTCGACACCGTTCGTAACCCTCCGCGGCTGCGGGGCGGAGCTCGGCACGACGAGCGCCTGAACCTCGACCGGGAGTGCGCGGCGGCCTTCCATCGCGACCGTCGTGCACGTGCCGCTGACGGCGGTTCCGGAGCGGCTGAGGAACAGGCCGCTCGGATCGGGCACCTCGGCGAGGCCCACGCCGTTCATCTCGAAGCAGCCGACCTCGTCGGTCGGCCCGAACCTGTTCTTGAGCGCCCGCACGAAGCGGAGGGCGGTCTGCCGGTCGCCCTCGAAGGTGCAGACGACGTCGACGAGGTGCTCGAGCAGCCGGGGCCCGGCGATGGATCCGTCTTTCGTGACGTGACCGACGAGGAGGACAGGGATGCCGCGGTCCTTCGCGACGCGGATGAGGGTGGAGGCGACTTCGCGCACCTGGGACGGCCCGCCGGCGAGCCCTTCGGAGTCGGCGTTGGCGACGGTCTGCACGGAGTCGACGATGACCAGCTGCGGCTTGACCGCGTCGATCTGGCCGAGGATGGCTCCGAGCTCGGTCTCGGCGGCGAGGTAGAGGCGGGGCCGGAGCGCGCCGGTGCGCTCGGCGCGCATCCGGACCTGGCCGGCGGACTCCTCGGCGGTGACGTAGAGGACCGTCGCCCCTCGGGAGGCGGCACCAGAGGCGACCTCGAGCAGCAGGGTCGACTTGCCGACCCCCGGCTCACCCGAGAGCAGGATGGCCGCACCCGGGACGATGCCGCCGCCCAGCACGCGGTCGAACTCGGCGATGCCGCTCGGCTGGTGGTGCGCGTCCTCGGTGGAGATCTCCGCGATGGGTCGCGCGCGCCGCTCGTCGGACACGGCGACGGGCTGCAGCTGGCGCACGATCCCGGTCTTCTCCGCGGACTCCACGACGCTGCCCCACTGCTGGCATTCGGGGCAGCGTCCCGCCCACTTCGCGGTTTTCCAGCCGCACTCCGTGCAGCGATAGGGATGCGCGGTCGAGGCGGACGCTTTGGGCATTCCGTCACTGTAGGCGCGGCGTGCGACACGGCCGGGCTGCCGCGCCTCGGCGGGGGCAGCGGGGACGGGGACACCGACTGCCGGTTCGCGGACCTCCCCGCCGTTCCCGTACACTCGACCCCGGTAGCGTGTCCGAGCGGCCTAAGGAGCATGTCTCGAAAACATGTGTGGGGGCAACTCCACCGTGGGTTCAAATCCCACCGCTACCGCCACTCTGAGGCCCGGCTCTCCCTCTTGTTCCTGGGACGGCCGGGCCTCAGGCCTTTTCGATTCTTCCCCGGGCGCCGTCCCGGTACGCGATCCCTGAAACGCCCGGCGTCACCCGACTCGGGAGCGCGGCGCCACCTCGTCGTACGCGGCCTGCCGCGCCGAAACGGCGTCCATGTGTTCTACCGCCCACCTCTCCAGTTCCCGCAGCGGGCCCTCGAGTGAGCGGCCCAGGTCCGTGAGCTCGTACTCCACGTGCGGCGGGACGACCGGGTAAGCGGTGCGCGTGACGAATCCGTCGCGCTCGAGGGATCGCAGGGTCTGGGTCAACATCTTCTGCGAGATCCCGTTCACCTGAGCGGCGATCTCGCCGAAGCGCTGGGTCCCCTGGCCGAGGGCGCCGACGATGAGGACCGTCCAGCGATCGCCGATGCGGTCGAGCAGCCGGCGGGACGGGCAGTCCCGCTGGAAGGGGTCCCAATCCTCGGCAGTCACTGTGCGGTGCCTCTCTTACCTGGAAGTGCCTACTACCCGACAGACGAGGTGCGGGCTACCGTCGTTACGGTTACTGAAAGAGAGTAAGGGAGACACGAATGGCACGCATCACCGTTCTGGGCGGCACGGGGTACGCAGGCGCAGCGATCGCGAAGGAGGCCGCGGAGCGCGGCCACGAGGTGACGGCGGTCAGCAGGAACGCCCCGGAAGCCGCGACCGACGGTGTCGAGTACGTCGCCGGATCGGCGCTGGACGGCGAGGTGCTGGACGCGGTCCTGCCGGGCCGCGATGTCGTCATCAGCGCGCTCTCCCCGCGCGGCGACATGGCCGGCAAGGTCGAGGGAGTGCTCCAGGAGCTCGCCGGTCGACTCGACGGCTCGCCGACGCGTCTCGCGCACATCGGCGGTGCATCCTCGCTGCTCGTCGAGCGGGGTGGCCCTCGCCTCTGGGACGTCACGAAGGACCACGTGCCCGACGAGGTGAAGCCCGAGATCGAGACGGGGCTCACGGTCCTCGATCACTTCCGGTCCTCGCCCGAGACCCTCGACTGGTTCTACGTCAGCCCGCCGGAGAAGTTCGGGTCCTGGGTCCCCGCTCCGGTGACGGGCCGGTACCGCCTCGGCGGCGACGTGCTCGTGCGCGACGATGCCGGGGAATCCACCATCTCGGCCGCCGATCTCGCCGTCGCTGTCGTCGACGAGATCGAGAAGCCGGCCCACCGTCGCAAGCGCTTCACAGCCGCGCACTGAGGGCGGCTCGGCGACGGGGGCCCAGGCGCCGGGTGATGCAGGCGGCGGGTCAGCCGAGCCAGCGCCGCCAGCGGGACTGCTCCTGCTCCGGTGCCGCCCCTTCGCCGAGCGCCCGGGCCGCCTCCGCGATGTCCTCGGGCGTCAGCGTCATCACCTCGTCGCGCTCCAGGGCGTCGAGGCTACGGTCCTGGTCGCGCGACAGTCGCAGCGCCTGGCGGTTGAGTGCCTGCTCGAACAGGGTGCGGGCGAAGCGCGCGTTGCCCGAGTCCTCGCCGGCGTGCAGGCCCGTCAGGATCGCGTGCAGCGTCCGCTCCGCGCCCGGCTCGAGCGCGTACTCGTGCTGCTCCACCGTCCTGCGGAAGATCGCCTCCAGCTCGTCCACCGAATAGTCGGGGAAGGAGATCTCCCGCGCGAACCGCGACCGCAGCCCGGGGTTGGAGGAGAGGAAGGCCTCCATGAGCCGCGGGTAGCCGGCGACGATCACCACCAGCCGGTGCCGGTGGTCCTCCATCCGCTTCAGCAGCACCTCGATGGCCTCCGGACCGAAGTCCATCCGCCCGTCCTCGGGCGTCAGTGCGTAGGCCTCATCGATGAAGAGGACGCCGTCGAGAGCCTTCCGGATGACCCTGTCGGTCTTGATCGCGGTGGCCCCCACGTACTGGCCGACCAGGCCGGAGCGGTCCACCTCGACGAGGTGACCCTTCTGCAGGAGTCCGACGGCCCGGTACATCTCGGCGAGCAGCCGGGCGACCGTCGTCTTCCCGGTGCCCGGGTTGCCGAGGAACACCAGGTGCTGCGATGTCGCCACCTCGGGGAGGCCGTGTGCCTTCCGTCGCGCCTGCACCTGCAGAAAGGCGACAAGCGCCCGCACCTGCTCCTTCACGACCTCGAGTCCGACGAGCGCGTCGAGATCGGCCTGGACCTCGTCGAGCGGCCGGACGGGGGCGGCCCGTCCGCCGAAGATGTCGCTGACGAACTCCTCCATCCGCGGCGGACCCGGGCGCTTCAACTGCTCGGCGAGGTGACCGACGACCTCGCGCAGGTCGTCGCGTGGATCGCGTCGGGGAGCCATGCGCGGAGCATAGACCCGCAGGCTCCGCGGGATCGGGGAGAGCCGCCCCGTGCCTGCGGCCATGCATCGGAGGCCGGACGCACAGGAGGGACCCCGGTCGCGCCGGAGTCCCTCCTGTGTCGATCGCTCAGCCGGCGACGCGGATGAGCTTCTTGTTGACGAACTCGTCGGCGCCAAAGCGGCCCAGCTCGCGGCCGGACCCGGAGCCCTTCACGCCGCCGAACGGGAGCTCGGGGGCGTCGCCGAGGACCAGGTTCACCCACACCATGCCGGCGTCGATGCGGTCGGCCACGCGCATCGCCTGCTCGCGATCGGTCGTGTAGACGTAGGAGCCCAGACCGAACTGCGTGTCGTTGGCGATGCGGATCGCCTCGTCCTCGTCCTGCACGCGGTACACCTGCGCGACGGGGCCGAAGAACTCCTCACGGTAGGCGTCCATGTCGCTCGACACGTCGGCGAGGACGGCGGGCGGGAAGTAGGTCCCCTTGCGCTCGCCGCGGGCGAGCACGGTGGCGCCCTGCTTCTCCGCGCGGTCGAGCTGCTCCTGCAGCCGCTCGGCCGCGGCGGCGGAGGACAGCGGGCCGAGGACCGTGCCCTCGGCGTTCGGGTCGGCCGGCTGCACGGCCGTCATCGCCGCGGTGAACTTCTCGACGAACTCGTCGTACAGGTCGTCGACGACGATGAACCGCTTCGCCGCGTTGCAGGCCTGGCCGTTGTTGTCGAGGCGGGCGTTGACGGCGGCCTCCACCGTCGCGTCGAGGTCGTCGGTCGAGAAGAGCAGGAACGGGTCGGACCCGCCCAGCTCGAGCACCACCTTCTTGAGGTGACGGCCGGCGAGCTCCGCGACGGCGCCACCCGCCCGCTCCGAGCCGGTGAGCGAGATGCCCTGCACGCGCTTGTCGGCGATGACCGTGGCGATCTGGTCGTGGGTCGCGAAGATGTTCGTGTACGCCCCCTGCGGGGCCCCGGCATCGGCGAAGATCTGCTCGATCGCCAGTGCCGACTCCGGGCACTGCTCCGCGTGCTTCAGCAGGATCGTGTTGCCGATGATGATGTTCGGCCCGGCGAAGCGGGCGACCTGGTAATAGGGGAAGTTCCACGGCATGATGCCGAGCAGCACCCCGAGCGAGGACCGGCGGATGAAGGCGTCGCCCTCGCCTCCGCTCAGCGTGATCTGCTCGTCCTTCAGGAAGTCGGCGGCGTTGTCGGCGTAGTACTCGTAGATGTCGGCGGCGAAGTCGACCTCGCCGACCGCGGCCTCGAGCGGCTTGCCCATCTCACGGACGATGATCGCCGCGAGCTCGTCCCGGCGCTCCCGGTGCAGCTCGGCCACCTTCCGGATGATCGCCGCGCGGTCCTCCACCGACGTCGACCGTGACCAGGAGCGGTGCGCCTCGTCGGCCGAGGCGATGGCTGCCTCCAGAGCGTCGTCGGTGATGCTCTCGAACGTGCGTACCGTCTCTCCGCTGGCCGGATCGACCACTGCGTACTGTGGCATTCGTTCTCCCTCTCACATCTTCTGCAGAGGCCGCGCCTCTGCGTGCTTTCACGGTAGTAGGACCGCGCCGGGATTTCCTGCTCGGGGTCAGGGAACCAGGAGCTGGCGCAGGGCGGCACCCGACGCCAGTTCCTGCAGGCTGTCCTCCGCCTCGCGGAGCGGCCGGCGCGCGCTGACCAGCTCGTCGATGAGGAGGTCGCCCTGCATGTACTGGTCGACGAGCCACGGGATGTCGCGCGACGGGCGGATGCCGCCGTAGTTGGAGCCCACGATCCGCTGGTCGAGATCGACGAGCGTCTGCGGCTCGAACGACACCTGCGTGCCGGCCGGCGGGATCCCGACGACGACTGCGGAGCCGCCGATGTCGAGCATGCGGATCGCCTGGCTCGTGGTCTGCGCCTTGCCGATCGCGTCGAAGGCGAAGTCGACCCCCTCGGCCAGGAGATCACGGAGCTGTTCGACCGCGTCGCCGGCCGTCGCGTCGATCGCGTCCGTCGCGCCGAAGGTGCGGGCGAGGGCCGTCTTGTCCGCGCGCACGTCGACGGCGATGATCCGCTCCGCGCCCGCCATCCGGGTGCCCTGTACGACGGAGAGGCCGACGCCGCCGCAGCCGATGACCGCGACGCGCGCGCCGGGCGGCACCTGGGCGGTGTTGCGAACGGCTCCCACCCCTGTCGCGACGGCGCAGCCGACGAGCGAGATGACATCGAGCGGAGCGTCCCGCCGGACCTTGATGGCCCCCGAGGCGGGAACGACCACCTCCTCCGCGAACGTGGAGGTGCCGAGGTAGTGGTTGACGCGCTCGCCGCCGATGCTCAGGCGCGAGGTGCCGTCGTTCAAGCCGCCGGTGAGTGCAACGGTCGTCGCGGCCACCTCGCAGCGGACCTCGAGGCCCTTGAGACACGCGCGACAGCGTCCGCACGGTGCGACCCAGGACAGCACGACGTGGTCGCCCACCTTGAGGGAGGTTACGTCGGCCCCGAGCTCCGTCACGACACCGCTGCCCTCGTGGCCCATCACCAGCGGCAGGGGCAGGTCCCAGTCGCCGTTGCGGACGTGCAGGTCGGAGTGGCAGACCCCGGCGGCCTCGATCCGCACCCGGACCTCGTTCGCCTGGGGCGGGGCCAGATCGACGTCGAGCTCCTGCACCGCGGTGTCGCGGCTCGAGAACACTATGGCTCGCATGTCCGGCCTCCTCAGTCCTGCACGGCAGCTACAGTCTGCGCGCTGCTCTCCTCGGCGGTGGCGTTCTTGAGGGCGAAGCGCGGTCCGGCGTCGTCCCGGGCGAGGCGAGGACGCAGACCCAGCAGCCACCACACCGCTGCGACGGCCATGGTGATCAGGAACACGATGCCGTTCACCTGGAAGGCGGGCAGCAGCAGGAGGGCGAGCAGGACGAGCGAGAAGGCGACCAGGCCGATCACGTACACGGCGGTGCGCCAGCGGCCGAGGTCAAAGGTGCCCGGCTCGCCCGCGGGGATGCGGCCGCGGCGCTTGGCGACCAGGAGCCCGGTGGTCGTGAGGACGTAGACGGTGAAGTAGCCGAGGGCGGACATCCCGAGGATGAAGGCGAAGGCCTCGACGCTCACGAACGCGGTGAGGAGCAGGGCGAGGGAGAGGATGCCCGTGGCCCAGACTGCGCGGGACGGAGTCTTGTGGCCGGCGGAGACGTGCCGGAGCGGGCTGGAGAAGGGGAGCATGTTGTCGCGGGCCATGGCGTACATGAGCCGGGTCGCGACCAGCATGTTGGCGAGCACGCAGACGAGGATGTTGGTGATCGCGATGGCGACGACGATCTTCGCGAACAGCGGCGACACCTGGGCGCCGATGATGTCGGCGATGGGCGATGCGCTGCCGGCGAGCGCCGCAGGATCCTTGATCGCCAGCAGGTACACGACGTACATGAAGAACTCGACGATGGCGGAGACGCCGAGGGCCATGAACATGGTCCGCGGGATGACCCGGCGGGCGTCCTTGGTCTCCTCCGCGATGTCGGCGGCGGCCTCCACGCCGAGGAGGCCGAAGATGCAGCCGAGGCTGGAGGTCAGCCACACCGCGATGTAGGGGGAGACCGGCGCCTCGCCGGCCGAGAAGAGGAACTCGATCGGCTGGTGCTCGCCGCTGACGAAGAACGCCACGATCGCGACGAACGCCGTCGCGCCGATCGTGACGACGAGCTCGAGCCCCACGCCGATGTTGTTGAGCGCTGTCGCGAGCCGGACGCCGTACACGTTGATCAGCACGCAGAAGAGGACGATGGCGACCGAGATCCAGATCTGGAGGGGAGTCGTCATCTCGATGCCGAGCAGGCTGCCGACGTAGCCCGACATCACGAACGCCACCCCGGTGAAGCCGCTGATGAAGCCGATGAGACCGGCCCAGCCGGTGAACCAGCCGGCGCTCGGGCTGACCAGTCGGCTCGTCCACTGGTAGGCGTAGCCGGACAGGGGGATCTTCGACACCAGGTCGGCCGCGATCAGTGCCCACAGGAAGAAGACGGCGACGGCGATCGGGAACGTCCAGACGAACGCCGGCCCCGCGGTCGCGAGACCGAAGCCGAAGCCGGAGAACACCGCCGTGGTGGCGCTGATCACCGCGAAGCCGAGCAGGAAGGAGGAGAGCCAGCCGACGGAG
>DATCMN010000135.1:0-2865 GCA_036563405.1 Naasia sp.
CCGTGCCCGGCACCCTGACCGGCGAGATCCCGCTCGGCGACCTCGCCGACGCGCAGCGCGAGCTGACCGGCGAGACCGACCCGTCCGCGATCCGCGCCCTCGGCCAGCTGTCGGCGGGCGACGCTGGACTCACCGCACCGCGGACCCCTGTGCGTCCCACCGGCAGCGCGTTCGACCAGCTCATCGGCGGCCGCACCTACAGCTCCTACGACCTCGGCGACAGCGGGCGGTTCTCCACGGGTGAGGTCCCCCGCATCGAGGAGCCCCCGCGCCGCAGCGGTTCCGGGCGTCACGCGACGGGTGAGATCCCGCGCCTCGGCGACCTGCACCGCACCGGCGAGATGCCCCGCATCACCGACCTGCACCGCACCGGCGAGATGCCCCGGGTCGAGCCCGCGACCCCTGCCGGCGGGATCAGCACCAGCCGACGCGACCGGCTGAACGGCACGCGCAGCGAGCAGCCGGAGACGGCCGCGATGCTCACCGCCGACCGGCTCATCGAAGGCCACCGCACCCGGACGCCCCCGACCGGCGGCTGGAACAAGTTCGTCTACGCGGCGACCTTCCACAAGCTGAACCTCGGCGACTCGCCGGCGGAGCGCGCCCGGAAGGAGCTCGACGTCCGCATCCAGAAGCAGTTCGAGGGCGGCACGCGGTTCGTGCCGATCCTCACCCGCAAGGGCGGCGTCGGCAAGACGACGGTGACCACGCTGCTCGGCATGGCGCTCGCGACCACGCGCGAGGACCGGATCATCGCCATCGACGCGAACCCGGACCGCGGGACGCTCTCGGAGCGCGTCACCAAGCAGACCCGCGCCACGGTGCGCGACGTCGTGCACAAGGCGGCGAGCATCACCGGCTTCACCGATTTCACCCAGCTCGTCTCGCGTGACGAGACGCGCCTCGACATCCTCGCCTCCGACACCGACCCGCTGCTCAGCGAGGCGTTCGACGAGAACGACTACAACGTGGTCGCCGACCTGACCGCCCGGTTCTACTCGGTGGTCCTCACCGACTGCGGCACCGGCATCGTGCACTCGGTGATGCGTGCCACCCTCAACCGGGCCGACTCGGTGGTCATCGTCTCCGGCGGCAGCGTCGACGAGGCGCGGCTCGCATCCGAGACGCTCACCTGGCTCGAGGCCAACGGGTACGGCGACCTGGTGCGCAACGCGATAGTCGCGCTGAACACAGCGACGCAGGGCACGAACCTGGTGAAGCTCGACGAGATCGAGGCGCACTTCAAGTCGCGCGTGCGCGAAATCGTGCGGATCCCGTACGACCCGGTGCTCGCCGCGGGCAGCGTCGTCAGCTACAAGAACCTGAAGCAGACGACGAAGGATGCGGCCCGGCTCCTGGCGGCGCTGGTCGTCGACGGACTGCCCGCCCGCAGAGGTGCTTGACTTCTTCGGTGCCTGATCGCCCCATCCGCATCTTCGGCGACCCCGTCCTGAAGACCGCCTCAGCTCCCATCGACACCGTCGACGACGGCGTGCGCGCCCTGATCGATGATCTGCTCGCCTCCGTGGCGCTGCCCGGCAGGGCGGGCGTCGCGGCTCCGCAGATCGGCGTGAGCCTGCGCGCGTTCAGCTACAACGTGGACGGCAAGGTCGGCTACGTCCTGAACCCGCGGGTGGTCGAGGTGCGCGGCGAGCCGGTGCCCACCGACGAGGGGTGCCTGTCCGTCCCGGAGCTCTGGTACCCGGTGCTGCGCTACCCGTACGCGCGGGTGGAGGGCACCGACCTGGACGGCGGCCCGGTCGTGCTGGAGGGCACCGGCCTGATGGCTCAGGCGCTGCAGCACGAGACCGACCACCTGGACGGCAAGCTCTACCTGGATCGCCTCGACAAGGACGCCCGTCGCGACGCGATGCGCCGCATCCGCGAGTCCACCTGGTTCTGAGGGGCGGTGTCGGGCTCGGTCCCGTCCCTCAACAGGCTGGATTCCCTCCAACAGGCTGAAACCCGGGTTTCTGGCCTGTTGAAGGGAAGACGGCCTGTTGGGGGCGAGGTAACTTCCCGGACGGGCCGAAGTCGCGTCCGGTCCTGTCCCTCAACAGGACGGCCTGCCCTTCACCAGGCTGAAAACCGGGTTGTCAGCCTGGTGAAGGGGCGGTCCTCCTGTTGAGAGCGAGCGACCCCGGCCCCTAGACGACCGGGGTGCTCTCCGTCGGGGCGGGGGTGCCCGCGTACATCTCCTCGACGGCGTGCGCGTAGTCGGTCAGGATCACGTTCCGCTTGATGGACAGCTTCGGCGTCAGGTGGCCGCTCGCCTCCGTCCACTCGGTGGGCAGGATCGTGAACTTGCGGATCGACTCCGCGCGCGACACGTGGGTGTTGGCGGCGTCGATGGCCCGCTGGATCTCGGCACGCACGTCGGCGTGCTCCGCCGCCTGTGCGAGGGTCATGCCCTCGGCGTGCCCGTTGTTCTTCAGCCAGACCGGCAGCATCTCCGTGTCGAGGGTGACGAGGGCGCCGATGAAGGGCTTCCTGTCGCCGACGACGACCACCTGGCCGACGATCGGGTTCGCGCGGATCGGGTCCTCCAGCACCGCAGGCGCCACGTTCTTCCCGCCCGCCGTGACGATCAGCTCCTTCTTCCGGCCCGTGATGCGCAGGTGCCCGTTCGCGATGAACTCGCCGATGTCGCCCGTGCGGAACCACTCGCCCTCGAACGCCTCCGCGGTCGCCTCCGGGTTCCTCCAGTACTCCCGGAAGAGGTTGATGCCCTTGGTGAGGATCTCGCCGTCGTCGGCGATCTTGATGGAGACACCGGGGAGGGCGGGGCCGACGCTGCCGATGTGGAAGTCGCTCGGCCGATTCACCGTCATGGGCGCGGTGGTCTCGGTGAGGCCGTAGCCCTCG
>DATCMN010000137.1:0-3995 GCA_036563405.1 Naasia sp.
CGTGCACCCGTCGCGCGGTGCGAGGGGCCTCACGCGGTGGGTGCACCGACCGCGCGAGGCCGCACGGACCGCGCGACGGGTGCTCGCACCGCGTGAGGGAGGGGCGGGAGGGGCGGGAGGGGCGGGAGGGGCGGGGGCGGAGGCGGGGGCGGCGGCGCGGTGTCAGCGAGTGCCGTCGCGCTGCGCGAGGCGCGCCAGGCGCTCGTTGTAGGCGGTCAGCTCTGCGTCTCCGTCCCTGTCCGCCGCGCGGTCCGTGCGGCGCGCCGTGCGCGCGTCGGAGCGGATCCACTGACGGACCACGATCAGCGCCACCAGCACGGTGGGCACCTCGCCGGCACCCCAGGCCAGCCCGCCGCCGGCGCGCTGATCGTCGAGCAGGGCCGCGTCGTCGGTGCTGCCGAGAGCGTGCCACCAGTCGATCGCCAGCACCTCGGCCTGGTTCATGAGCGCCAAACCGAAGAACGCGTGGAAGGCGAGGGTCGCGAGCAGCACGAGGAGGCGGAACGGCGGAGCCGGGCGATCGGGCCCCGGGTCCTCGCCGATCAGGACCCAGTAGAAGAGGTACCCGCCCAGCAGGAAGTGCAGCACCATCAGCACGTGCCCCTGGTGCTCGGTGAGGGAGAACTCGAACCAGGGCGTGTAGTAGAAGGCGACGAGGCTGCCCGCGAAGATCACCGCGGCGACCACCGGGAAGGACAGCAGCGCGGCGACGCGGGAGTGCACGAGCACCAGCAGCCATTCGCGGATGCCGCGGCTGCCATCCCGGCGTGCGGGCAGCGCCCGCATCGCGAGCAGGATCGGCGCACCGAGGACCAGCAGCGGCGGCACGAACATCATGAGCCCCATGTGCTGGAGCATGTGGCTGCTGAAGCTGGTGGGCCCGTACACGCCCGGTCCGCCGCTCGTCACGTAGACGAGCCCGAGGCAGCCGAGGACCCACGGCACGGTCCGGCGCACCGGCCAGGCATCGCCACGCCGGCGCAGCTTCACCACCCCGGCGAGGTAGGTGCCGACCAGGATGCCGGCAAGGCCGAGGAACGCCCAGTCGGGGTGCCACTCGGTGAGCATCCGCGCCACCGTCACCGGTGGCGGCTCCGGGTAGCCGACCAGCGCCGCGAACGGGTCGGACGCCGGCCCCTCCGGCACCGGCGGTGCGGACCGGGACAGCGCCACGGAGAGTCCCATGGCGACGGCGAGGACGCCGAGCTCGGTGACGGCGAGCCGCACGAACGGCCGCCGGCTCCCCTGTTCCGCGGCGAGCGCCGGCAGGATGCGCCGGCGCTGCCAGGCGCCGGCCACGCCGAGCGCGGTGAGCAGCACCGCCTTGCCCGCCACGAGGAGGCCGTACCCGGTCAGCAGGTCGGACGGCTGGGCGAGGCGCAGCGACGCGTTGACCACGCCCGAGAAGGCGACGGCTCCGAACGCCCAGCCGGCGAGCGTGGAGTAGCGGGCCGCTGCCACGGGCAGGCCGGATCCGATGGCGCGCCGCAGCAGGACGAGTCCGGCCAGGCCGCCGACCCACGCCGACACCGCGACGAGGTGGACGGCCAGGCTGCTGACGGCGTTGCCGTGCTCTGCGGCGCCGGCGGCATGCCCGTTCAGCGCGAGCGGCAGCAGGGCGGCCACGGCGCCGACGCCTGCGACGGCCAGCCAGGCCGTCCGCCGGGCGAGGAGGCTGACGGCGAGCACGGCCGCGACGAGGACCAGGGACACCGCCGAATTGGTGCCGAGCTCGGTGCGGGCGACGAACGCGGGGAGGGCTGCGACGAGCGCGGGGTCGGTGGCGGGCACGCCCAGCACCTCCGCCCCGGCGAGCGCGAGGCCCACCGCGCCGGCGGCGAGCCAGACCGCCGCGGACACGGCGGCGATGCGCAGCGCGGCCTGCTGGGCCCGCCCGGGGCGGCGGGGATCCCCATCGGCGCCGCGGAAGGCGAAGACCGCCAGGACGAGCACGCCCACCGTCAGTGCGGCCGCTCCGTCGGCGAGCACTCGAGCGATCGGCGTCCCCCAGGTGACGAGCGGGCCGGGATCGACGAGAAGCGTCCGGAAGGCGCCTGTCGCGGCCATCCCGGCGAGCGCCGCGAGGACCGCCAGGGGCGCCGCGGCGAGGAGCGCCGCGTCCGCCGGGCGGCGGGTCCCGTCAGCGAGCGCCGGGGGGCGCACGTCCTGCGCGGTCATCGGCTTCTCACGCCTCCAGGCTACGCGCCGGGGGCCGGGAGACAGCTCGACGCCCGCGCCCGTGCTCGCGCTCCCCGTGGCCGCTCAGTCGTAGACGCGCAGGACGTGCCAGGCGGTGTCGCCTTCGGCGATCTCGAACATCAGCGACCGGCCGTTCGCGGTCGTCCCCTGGAAGCGCCAGCCGACGATGCGCGACGCGGCATGGGTCATCGGCGGGCTCCACACGTCCTCGGTGAGCGGAGTCGGCGTATCGGTGATCCGGTACCGCACGCCGTCCCAGACCAGGCGCGCGGGGACGCCGCTGACGAACCAGACGACGACTTCGGTGGACAGCGCTGCGAGCGACATGGACGGACCTCCCCGTTCGAAAGTTTGTTCGAATGGATGTCAGCGTAGGCGCTCTGAGTACGACACGCCATCCCGGTCGTTGCGTATCGTCGAGGAGATCATGGGGTGGCGCACCGCGAGGGGTCTGTGGCGCCTCGCCCTCGCCGTCACGGGGCTCGGAGCCCTCGTCGCGCGCTTCCTCTACGGCCTGGGATTCCGCAGCTTCGCGTCGGTCGACTACTTCGGCTACCTCACGGTGCAGAGCAACGCCGCGGCCGTCGCCGTCTTCGCCTGGTCGGGCGTCACGCTGCTGCGGGGACGCCCGGAGACGCCCGCGATCTCTACGGCACGGGCCTGCGTCACGTGCTATCTGCTGGTCGCGGGCATCGTGTTCGCCCTGCTCGCGAGCGTCGCGCCCGCACAGGGCTACCGCCTCGAGGTCCCGCCGTCGGATCAGGTCCTGCACTTCTTCGTGCCGACCTTCGCCCTGCTGGACTGGCTGGTGTCGCCGGGGCGGCATCCGGTGCGGACCCGGGTCATCGGGCTCATGCTCCTCTATCCCGTGGTGTGGGGTCTGCTCACGATCGTGCGCGGCCGGATCGTCGGCTGGTACCCCTACTTCTTCCTCGACCCGGCGCAGGCCGGCTACCCGGTGTCGTTCCTGCTCTACTCGGCGGGCGCGCTGGCGCTGTTCGCCCTGGTGGCGGCCGGCCTCGTCGCGGCGAGCCGCACCCCGCCCGTCGCGGAACGCGATCCGCTGCTCCCCCGCCGCAGCCCCGTCGACCATGGCCCCGGCCTCGTGCACCTGCTGGCGCTGCTGCTCCTCAGCCGCCGTCCGCGGCGAACGCGGCGAGACTCGTGAGCGCGAGCTCGAGCACCCGGTCGTCCTCCAGCTCCGCGAACTCCCCTGCGGCATCCCCGCCCACGAAGCCGAGGAGCACCGGCTCCCCGGTCACCGGCAGCAGGTTCACCCAGTCGCCGACCGGGGCGTCGCCGACGATGCTCCACACGACCGCCTCGGTGTCCCAGAACGGCTCGTCGAAGCGGAGGGCGACGGTCTCCAGGTCCCCGAAGCCGAGTTCGGCGATCGCCCCGCGCTTCGAGAAGGGCAGCGGCGGGTCGAACTCGAGGCCTTCGTCCTTGAGCACGCCGAGCGGGACGGTGACGACCACCCGGTCCACGCTCACCGCCTCCCCCGTGGCGAGGCGGATGCTCACCCCGGCGTCGCTGTAGCTGAGAGCGGTGACGGCCGTGCCGAGCCACACGTCGAGACCGTCGAGCAGCCCGGTCACCACGGTCTCGTAGCCGCCGAGCACCAGTTCGCCCTCGAGGGCGGGCGCCGACACGTCCGCGTACCAGGCGGAGGCGGCGGCGGGCGTCGCGCCCACCGGCAGGGTCAGTGTCGCCCGGAGGGCGACGTCCAGGCGCGCTGCCGGCGACGGGTCGCCCGTCGTCGAGACGTCTCCCTCGCCGGAGCCCACGAGCGCGTC
>DATCMN010000139.1:0-2231 GCA_036563405.1 Naasia sp.
AGCAGGGTGACGCCGGCCTCGGCGAATCTCTCGGTCTCCCGCTTGATCGAGCGGACGGCGTCGACGCGCTCGTGCACGCGGGCGACGGTGGCGCCCCAGTCGATGGACGGCGGGCCCACCGCGATCCCGTAGTCGTCGGCGCTCCGCGCCTCGCGGATGAGGCGGGCCGTCTTCGCGAGCACCCGGGTGGGGACGCACCCCGTGTTGACGCAGGTGCCGCCCACCCGGCCCGCCTCGAGCACCACGACCTTCGCACCGAGCTCCGCGGCGCGCAGGGCAGCCGCTGTTCCGGCCGGGCCCGCGCCGATCACTGCGACGTCGAAACGCTCGGGGGTCGGGTGTTCGGAAGCGGGGGAAGCCATGGCGATCCTTCCGATCGAGCCTGCCGGGCCGACGCCCGTGCCCCCATGCTTCCAGACGGGCGAAAGCCGCAGCCGTGTGCCCGCTCAGGCGACGCGCGCTCCGATCCGCTCAGGCCTCCTGGTCGTACCGCTGGCGGAGAAGGTGCTTCTGCACCTTCCCGCTCGCCGTCCGCGGCAGCTCGTCCACTATCTCGAGCGTGCGCGGGACCTTGTAGCGCGCGAGACGGGCGGAGAGGAAGGCGACCATGTCCTCCGGGTCGAGGGTCGTCCCGGGCGCGAGGGTCACCACAGCGTGCGGGACCTCGCCCCAGCGCTCGTGCGGGACTCCGATGACGGCGACGCCGGTGACCCCGTGGATGGCGGAGATCGCCTGCTCCACCTCGGCGGAGTAGATGTTCTCGCCGCCCGAGATGACCATGTCCTTCACACGGTCCGCTATATAGAGGAACCCTCGGTCGTCGGTGTAGCCGATGTCACCGCTCTTCAGCCAGCCGTCCGCCGTGAACGCCTGCGAGGTGGCATCGGGGTTCCGCCAGTACTCGAGGAACACGTTGGGCCCGCGGACCTCGATCTCGCCGAGGTCGCCCGGAGCGGCAGAGCCGGAGTCGGATGCGATGCGGAACTCGGTGAAGCTGTGCGGCAGGCCCGCGGAACCGGCCTTCGCCACGGAGAATCGCGGCGGCAGCATGGTGACCCCGGGCGATGTCTCGGTCATCCCGTAGCCGCCGGAGAACGCGAGACCGCGCGCCTCGTACGCCTCGCGGACACGCGCGGGCACCGGGGACCCGCCGCAGGTGAGCATGCGCAGCGACGAGAGATCCGTCGTGTCCCATGCGGGGTCCTCCATCATCAGCTGGAAGGTGGTGGGCACCCCGCTGATGGAGGTGGCGCCCAGGCGCTCGATCGCGCGGAGGGCGCCGCCCGGAAGGAAGCGCTCCTCGAGGAGCACCGCAGCACCCTTGAGGAGCACGGGCAGGCAGCCCATGCCGAGCGATGCCACGTGGAAGAGGGGCGAGATCATCAGGGCGCGCTCGGTGCTCTGCACGTCGTAGTCGGCGAGCACGTTGAGCGCGTTCCAGGTGAGGTTGCCGTGGGTCAGCACGGCGCCCTTCGGCCGTCCGGTGGTGCCCGACGTGTAGATGATGATGGCGCGATCATCCAGGCTCACTCGTGGCCTCGCCTCGGGGGCGCCCGAAGCCCCCTCGAGGAGCCACTCGTAGTCCTCGGCGTCCTCCGCGACCACCACCGGGTCGTCCGGATCCGGCGCGTCGAGGACTATGCGGAGCGCGCCCGTGCCGGCTGCTGCTCCGGCGGCTGCAGGCTCGAGCGCCGAGGAGCTGATCAGCACCGAAGCGCCGGAGTCCGTCATCATGTACGCGAGCTCGGGCACCGACAGGCGGGTGTTGAGCGGCACGAAGATCGCGCCGAGGACCGCGGTTGCGAACATCGACTCGAGGAACGAGGGGTGGTTGCCGCCGAGGTAGGCGACCCGATCCCCCTCCTGCACGCCGCGATGCTGCAGCGCCGCCGCCAGGCGGTCGACGCGGCCCGCAAGCTCCTCGTAGCTCATCGATCTGTCGCGGAAGACGACGGCGGTCGCGCCTGCGGACGACACGGCCCGCCTGCGAGGCCAGGCCCCTATGCCTTCGGGAATCATCGTCGACCCCTTCGTCGATGCATCGTGGGCGGGCGGTGCTACTTGAGGAAGCGCGCGAGGAACTCGACGACCACTGCGGGACGCTCCTGGCCCTCGATCTCGATGACCCCAGAGGTGGTGAGCTGGACGCCGCCCTTGACCTCCTCGACCTTGGCCAGGGTCGCCGACATCCGCACGCGCGCGCCGACCTGCACGGGCGAGGTGAACCGGAC